>CALVEX010000018.1 GCA_944326655.1 Candidatus Gastranaerophilales bacterium
TTCTTAAGCCTTGTTGAAAAAACAGAAGGGTTAAACAATCTCAAACAAAGTCTTTATGACTGGAGGGGAATAAGTTTTAACCTTTCTGTTACTATTTAATCATGAAATTTTTTGCTAAGCAGGAGGGAAAATTGTATGTTTTCCTTTGATACTCACAATTTAGTTTTTATGCTAAAATCCTTACATGGATATAAAACAAAGACTTCTTAAAGAGGCAGAAAAAGATTATCAAACATTTTCCGCAAAACTTATACCAAACATTGATAATGTTCTCGGGGTAAGGCTTCCAAAGCTTCGCAAAATAGCAAAAGAAATTTACAAATCAGGAGCGTGGGAAGATTTTGTAAATTGCAGCAATTGCACATATATGGAAGAAGTTATGCTTCAGGGAATGGTTATAGGATTAATCAAAAAGCCGCCGGAAGAGATTCTTGAATATGTCAAAAATTTTATCCCGAAAATTGATAACTGGGCTGTATGCGACAGCTTTTGCAATGGCCTTAAATTCACTGAACAGAATAAAAATCTCGTCTGGAACTTTATTCAGCCGTATTTTAAATCCGGAAAAGAATATGATATACGTTTCGCCTGCGTGATGTTTCTTTCATATTATATTGATACAGACTTCATTGACAGAGTTTTGAAACTTATTGACGAATTTACCGATAAAAGATATTATGCACAAATGGGCGCTGCATGGGCACTTTCTATGTGTTATATAAAGTTCCCCCAAAAAACATTGGACTATCTAAAAATTTCACAGCTGGATGATTGGACGTTTAATAAAAGTATTTCAAAAATTTGCGAGTCATTAAAGGTTGATAAAGATACCAAAACCATGTTAAAGTGTCTAAAGCGGAGAGAAAAATGACAGATATTATTACCGAAAAAAAATTTGCTGCAGGACTTTCAATAACATCAAATGCCGTAATAATTATTTTAAAATTCATTGCGGGTATTCTTTCTGGCTCCATAAGCATAATATCTGAGGCAATACATTCCTTGAGCGACTGTCTGGCTTCTGTTTTAACGTTTTTTGCGGTAATGAAATCGTCAGAACCCGCAGACAGCGACCACCCTTTCGGACACGGCAAGTATGAGGACATATCCGGATTTATTGAAGGCGGGCTTATAATTTTTGCAGGGCTTTTTATTATTTTTGAAGCCGGCAAAAAGCTGATTTTTCATGAAAATGCAGAAGTCGATACAACATTAGGCATTGCTGTAATGCTGTTTGCCGTAATTGCAAACTATATAGTAAGCAGTATTCTTTTTAGAACGGCAAAAAAATCAAATTCAATTTCCCTTTTTGCTGACGGAGAACATTTAAGAACAGATATTTATTCATCACTGGGAGTTATGGCCGGTCTGGTACTGATAAAACTCACAGGCATTCATATTTTAGACCCTGTAATTGCAATTATTGTTGCTTTATTTATTTTCAAAGCGGGATTTTCTATATCAAAAGAAACACTTAACAACCTTCTTGACGGTTCCTTACCTAAGAGTGATATTGAGACGGTAAAAAAAATAATCGGGGATTTTAAGGACAAAGGAGTTTATGGTTTCAAAACCTTACGCGGGCGTAATATCGGGCCGGAAAAACAAATTGATATGATTTTACTTTTTCCGAAGAACATGACCATAGAAGATTGCCACAAAATTTGCGACAGCATAGAAACAGAAATTAACAAAACTCTCGGAAATTGCATAATCTCAATTCATGCAGAACCGGAGGGCTGCGGCCGGTGCAGTTGTAAAAGTTAATTAAAAATTGTAACGATACCCTTTTCAAAGAACTGTTTTTTAAGTATGCTTGGTGTGTGTGGATAAATTTTCCCACCCCAATTAAGGAGAAACATTATGCCAAAATTTAACTTGATGTCATACATCATGCCGCCTGAGGACAAAATGTTCTTTACCTATTTTCAGGACAGTGCGGAAATATGTCAGAAAACAGCAAGACTGTATGACGAAATTATGCACAATCATTTAACCGATGAGTATAAAGAAAAAGCTTTAAAATATAAAAAGAAAGGTAAATTATCTTATAAAGCCTGCCTGAAACAGCTTAACAAAAGTTTTATTACCCCGATTGAAAGAGAAGACATTCAAACTATTGCAGTCCAGTTGAATAAAATAACAAAAAAAATCGTAAAAGCCTGTTTGAATTTGGAAGTGTACAGATTAAACAATTACACTGATGAAATGAAAGAACAGGCTTTTACTTTGGTTCAGGCAACAGAAAAACTCGGAGAAATAACAAAACAATTCAAAAAAGTATCGGATGTTGAAGAAATAACCGAGCTGAATATTGAGATGAAAGAAATTGAATCCCACGGAGATGAAATACACCGCCGTGCAATGGCAAACCTGTTTTCCGGTAAATACGAAGCTCTTGACGTTATCAAACTTAGAGATATGTATAAAGAAATTGAAAACGCATTTGATGCATGCTTTTTCGTATCGGATACAATTTTGAATGTTGTATTAAAACAAAGTTAAAACCGAATTTCTAATTCCGCACTCTCCGGAATTAAGAAAAATGCCGAAACAAGTTCGGCATGACAATTTTTACAGAAAAGGAATTTTGATGTCAATAACAATTTTACTTTTAATAGCTGTGGTTTTGGTAGCACTTGCATTTGAATTTATAAACGGTTTCCATGACTGCGCAAACGCTATTGCAACAGTGGTTTCAACAAAAGTTTTGTCGCCTAAGCAGGCGGTATTATTCGGAGCAAGCCTTGAATTCGCCGGGGCATTGACAGGCACACATGTTGCCAAAACAATAGGTTCTGGAATTGTAAACGCCGATATGATTACTTTAACGGTAATTTTTTGTGCGCTTTTGGCGGCCGTTATCTGGAACTTGTTTACCTGGTGGCTTGGACTTCCTTCAAGTTCGTCGCATGCGCTTATCGGCGGACTTTTAGGGGCTGCTATTGTTAAAGCCGGCGTAGATGTTGTACATTTTCACACGCTTATTGATAAAGTTATAATCCCGATGTTTACGTCGCCTGTTTTGGGCTTTTGCGTAGGATTTACGCTTATGCTTTTAATCGCCTGGATTATTCTTATATTAAGAGAATCTCCTCAGACAGTTAACAAACAGTTCAGAAAGCTTCAGTTAATATCTTCCGGCTTAATGGCATTGAGCCACGGTTCAAATGATGCACAAAAAACAATGGGTATCATAACACTTGCACTTTTGGCCGGCGGGGTTTTGCATACTGGACCTTCCGGAGAATTTGAAATTCCTATTTACGTAATAATTGCCTGTGCGATTACCATGGCAGCCGGAACAATGAACGGCGGATGGAAAATTATTAAAACTATGGGGCATAAAATTATCAAACTTAAACCTATTCACGGTTTTGCAGCAGAAACATCAGCAGCCGGATTGATTTTGACAGCTTCGCATTTCGGCATTCCCTTGAGTACAACACATGTAATTTCAACGGCAATTATGGGCGTCGGCTCAACTTTCCATGCTCATGCAGTTAAATGGAGAATAGTAGGAAATATCGTAATTGCCTGGGTGTTAACAATCCCTGCTTGCATGATTATTTCATCAATAATATATTATTTAATTTATAAGATAATATAGATATTGTTTTCCAAAAGATTTTATTTTGGAGTCCATCGCAAACTCTATTTATATTACGTTCGGGCTTTGCTGCTGCGGGCACTGAGTGAGAACAAAAAACTTTGTGTTTATCGGGCAAAGCAGGTTATGAACGAACGGAAAGAATCCAAATTAGCAGTTAACAAAGTCTATTTTGACAAAAGACAAATCGGACAAATGCTCAGTATTTTTAGAGATTACAGAAAATTGTTCACAATGAAACCGCAACATGAGCTATTGAAACCAAACTCAGGACTTAGTCTGAGGCTTGTCGGATAACCCTAAATTCCTATTTATGATTTTTGATTGTTAGCTATCAAGTTTGTCATCTCCTGACTGTATTAATTTGTCTAATTGTTCTGGAGTTAAATTTGGTTTATTAGGAGAACTTACTAATCTTAATGCTCTTTCTTCTTCCATATTAGACAGCCTCCTTTAAAACTAGTTCAGAATTTTTTTCTACAATAGTAGTTTCTAACAAACTTTCAATAACTTGTCTGACATAAGATATAAAATCTTTACTAACATTTTTGATATTAACATCAGGATAAAATTTAGAAATCAATTCTAAAATAGAAATATTATCCAAATAAAAACTATGTTCATTGATAATATTGCTAAAGTCTTTAACTTCAACATTGTTTAACATTTTTAAGAAGAAACAATAATCGTCATTCATATTGCGTAAAAGTTTATCTATTGTTCTGGATTGATTAGACTTATATGTTTCCCATTTAGCAACATTTTTAGGGCCAATTTTTAATAACAACTCTAATTGTAATTGTGTTAGGTTGTACTTTTTTCTTATTGCCTTAATTTCTTTTGCAGTCAAAAGATTTTCATTTCTTCTTTCTTTTTCCAGTGCCTTTTCAAGTTGAATTTCATAGTTATCTATATCATCAGGATTATAAAAAATTGCATTGCAATAATCACATTTTGAATAAGATAAATTTTCAACAAGAATATCTTTGCAGCCATTTGAAGTTTTGTATTTTGTCTGCAAAGCTTCGTTTTTTACTCTTTTTAATTCATGATTACATTCTGGACATTTTTTCATAATTTATTTCCTTTTGAATTGTATAATAACACTTTCATCTGAAACTATTTGAAGTTTAACATAAGCAGTATCTTTACCTATCGGTATATGATATACATCTTGCCAAAGCTTATTATCATATTGACTTGTCATTGACTTATAGAAATAAATATTTTCTATTTTTAGCACATATTTCAACAGTTCTTTAGGGTTTAAGTCAAAATCGCACATTGCGTTTTCTATGGCTATTTTACGAATCAGATACTTTCGCTGCAGTATCAGCTCTTTCATAAGCTCTAAACTATAATGAGGAGTCTTTTTTTTCAATGTATCTCATATTAATATTGTAGCATAATGCTACCAAATTGTCAAGAGTATAAAGTCCTGTACTTTAATAATTTTTTCGGGTATTACTGCTATTAATTTTCTCTGCAACAAAAGCAAGCGTATCTTTTATGTGTTCTGGGTGGTTTTCTAACAATGCTTTTATGTCTGCAAGTGCTGTTTTTTCTTCTTTTGTGAGTATTCTTTTGACCTCGAAAGCGAACAAATCCTTAGGCTCACAAGAAAAAGCAGTGCACAGCTTTTGGATAGTTCTTTCACTTGCAAACTTTACCCCTCTTTCGATTTGAGAAATGCCTATGAGTTTGAAGCCGATTAGGTCAGCAAGCTGTTGCTGCGACAGGTGGTGTTTCTTTCGCAACTCTGCAACTCTAGCACCAAACAACTCTTTCAGATTACTTTCCATGGTTATCTTTCTATGAATTTGGTGAGGACATCGCACAAAAGGTCGAGTTCTTCCCTGTTACATGTTTTTAATCTTGTGAGAACTCTTTCTCTCCTCCAATCGTCTGCAATCTCTCCTGATGTCTCATTTGTGAGGAAAAGCTGGAACGGTTCGACTTCTAAAACTTCACAAAGTTTTGGTATATCTTCTAATAACACAGGTTGGTTTTTCTTGTCCATAGTGTTTAAGCTAATATTATGGATATAAGGCAAAGTTTAGGAAATAAAATAAGGGATTTGAGACGTCAAAACAAAATGTCTCAAGAAGATTTAGCAGAGGCTTTAGATATTAGGACATCTTCTTTGAGTGCTTTAGAGACTGGGAAGTCTTTCCCTTCTTATGTAACAATAATGGGGCTGTGCAAAGTATTCAATATTTTGCCTAAAGAATTATTTGACTTTAATATGACTGTGATTGATTCCGAACAACAAGACATTATTCACGAAATGAAAAAGAACTATCTGTAATCTTGTTTGTATTTTTCATACAATTTATTTAACTCGGTGTAATCTATATTAGTTTTTTTCTTAAAAACATATAATTTTTCAGCTTTTTCAACAATATCCATATATGTTTCAATGATATGATAATGCTCACGATCCGGATAATCGTGAATAAGTATTACAACATTATCGCTACAACTCATAATTGAACGTAAAACACAAGCTACACGAAATCTGCCGTCTATAAAAACCGTATCAAAATTGTTTCTGGAATTTTCAAAAATATAAGAAGAATATTGATAAAATTTATCTTTATTATTTAAATCAGTTGGTATCCCCCATCTGCCAGTCGGACCAATATCTATATTAATAAATTTAAGTCTGCCAATGTCAACTTGGTTTTGAATTATTTTCCATGAGCATAAATATTTAACCCAATTTGCATCGGATTCAACAGAATAAATGTTTCGTTGCATCATTGCAGCAAGAAATGTTGAACCACCGGAACCAAATTCAAGATAATTTTCAGATGATTGTAAGTATTTTTTTAATAATTGTATTTCCTGATTAGTTAATACAATTGGAAAAAAAGAAGGATTATCTTCCTGACAGTGTATTTGATAAGTCATTAAATCATTAATAAACTTATTTTGAGAATTAATTGTATTTTGTAACCTAGAAAGCTCACTATTTAAACCGAAAACTTTATAAATAAATTTTTTTACTTTTGATTTTATATTTTGCATGTCGTTATATTAAATAAGAGCCCGAAGGCTCTGATTTTAATAGTTCTATTTGTTTGAAATGGTGGAGGTTAGGAGATTCGAACTCCTGACCCCCTGCGTGCAAAGCAGGTGCTCTACCAGCTGAGCTAAACCCCCGCAATTTATTTGCGTTACTTATCTAATTGTCACAAGTTTTATTTTACATGCTGATTTTTTTTTGTAAACCCCTTTTTTTAATCAAAAAAAGCCGCCTTTAAAAAGCGGCTTTTTTCATACAAATATATTACTTAAACTGCACATACCATTTCAATATCACTGTTTGCAGAAATAACATTTGAGAAATTGTAATTTTCTACCAAATCTCTCTGTTCAAAATATACGCAGTCGTCCATAACAAGTTCATCGCACTGTTTTAATGTAAGTAATGAAAGATTTTTTGCTGTTTTGGAATCTGTTATTAATCTGTGTACTTTCATATTTTTAGGGAAAGATGTAATCTTAGTACCCTTTACATTAAATATATTTGCTCTTATGTCAGTATTTAATTTTTCGATGTTGCTTTTTTCAATAGTTAATGAATCTGTCCAAATATGTTCAGGCAATTTACCGATTTTAGTACCTGTCATATTTACGTTATTGGCGTCAATAGGGGTTTCGATTTTCTTTATGTCAGCGCCTGACATATCTAAAGTGTTTGAAACCCAGCCGATAGACAATTTGCCGATAACACATTTTGACAAATTTAAGCTGCCTTCAATGTGGCCCAACTCGAGACTTTTGATTTCGCAGCCCGATAAATCCAAGTCTCCGCCCTGATAATTGTTAATTAATTCCTGATAATCTCTTTTCATAAAAAACCTCCAAATTTGTATTCTTTAAATATACATACAAAATCTTAAAAATTTATCCTCCGGTTATATGTTTTTTATTTTATATTTCTATCAATGAAAATATATATTCTAATCGTTTTTTATCATGGAGGAACCAAAAGCCTATTAATGTTTCAAAAGCTGTTGCCAGCCTGTATTCGCCCTGATTTTGGCGCCTTGCGGTTGGAATTGGCAAATTCCTTCCTCGGCGGGCTATTTCATGCTCTTCTTCTGTCAAGAATTCATCAAGTTTATGTAAAAGTTCTGCCTGAAAACCCATTTTTACTTTTTCCGTTGTTATTTTATGGAGATTTCTTGAATTGTTTGTCAATTTTATTGTTTTTTCGCGGACATGAAGCTCCCAGACGGCATCTCCGATATATGCATAATTTCTTAAATTCATTTCTTCCATAAATTGAGTTTACTACAAATATTGTATTTAGTATTATGTTATGCAATAATTTTTCTTATAAGGGAGATGTTTGAATGATTAAAAAATTTTTAATACTTGTCGTGTGCTGTTTTGTATATAATACAACGGCATTTTCACAGGAGCTCGGAGTTATGGCGAACGGCGAAAAGGCTTGTGAATGTAACCATAGCACAAAATGCCTTGATTTAATGACATCAATGTATAATGAACGGGCAACTCTTTACAATGTTTTGAACCTCTCTAATGACCAGCAGAAATGCAAAGATGTTATCGATCAAAAACGGTACGAAGAACTTGGCAAGCTTTTTAAAGAATACCAGCAGGAAGAATACGTTCTTTCTAAAATGTGCGAGCACAGCGGAGCATCTGAATTTGCCGTAAAAAAACAGGAAAAAGTAATTAAAAATATAAAAAAAGAAATGCAAAAAACTGCCGATAAATATGACAAAGAATTTAAATCAATTTTGAGTTCCGAACAGAAAGCCAAGTACAACACTGTTACAAAAATGAAACGCAAAGAAATTAAATACTGTATGAATGACAAAGCTTTTTATAAACGCGACCCGAAATTAAGACCGTTCGGACAAAAAATGTATTACGGGGAACAAAATAATGTGCTTTGTCCTGTCCACAAAAAATGGCATTTGTTTGGTTATAAACATAAACCTGAACAAACTCAAGAACTTATGCCGAAAACTCCTATTATAGAACCTGCAACCGGATCTGTTATAGAATAACCAAAACCGGAAAAATCCTGTGGACTTTTCCGGCTTCAGCATACTATTTACCCGAATGTATAAGTTTAAAGATTTATAACAATTCTTTTAAATAATTCGGAAGTGCAAAACGTGCATTATGGTAATCCTTATTATATATTTTGCAGGTTTTTACAATATCTTCATATCTGTCATCAGCAAAGTATGATAACGGTTCGACATCAACAGAACAGAATGCCCATGCCCAGTAACCGCCCGGGTATGTCGGAATGTTTGACGTGTACGTTGAACAAACCGGGAAGACTTTTTTCAACAGATTATACATTTTTTTAACCGCATCTTTCTGTGCAAAAGGCGATTCCGACTGCGCAACCATAATTCCGCCTTTTTTCAGGGAATTTTTTATATTTGTGTAAAATTCTTCCGTAAACAAACCTTCTCCGGGGCCTATCGGATCAGTAGAGTCTATTAAAATTATATCGTATTCGTTCTTTTTATCTTTAATAAATTCAATTGCGTCTTCAACCTTGATTTCGACACGCGGATCTGTCAAGCCGCAGGAAATTGTAGGCAAAAATTCTTTGCAGGCATCAATGACCATACCGTCGATTTCACAGAGAACTACTTTTTTAACGGTTTTGTGTTTCAAAACTTCTCTAACCGTACCGCCGTCGCCGCCGCCGATTACAAGAATATTTTCCGGATTTTTATGGTGCATCATCGGAATATGTGCAATCATTTCATGGTAATGATATTCGTCGCCTTCTGTTGTCATCATCAAATTATCAAGTGTTAAAACACGTCCGAGTGAACTATCTGTTTCAAAAATTTCTACTTTCTGAAAGTCCGATTTTTTTGAAAATAGAACTTTTCCGGCTTTTATAGCAATACCGAAGCCTGATGGTGTAATCTCATGATAATATCCGTTTTCTATTCCATTTTTCATTTTCTCTCCTTTATTTATTAATTATTTTTTATGAAATTATAACATAAATAGCAATTTTGTTTTGTAAAAATTTTTATATTATATAAGGGGAAAATAAATGGTAAATTTAGGAAAAATAATTTTTAATGCAGTAAAAAAAAGTTATGCACTGAGTGCTGACGGGGTTTCAAAAATGCCAAAAGGCACAAAATTCGACTTAAAAAATCCGTATATACTGGAAGCATTGCCGGAACAAAAAATTGATGAATTTGTAAAATTTGACGGTAAAGATTTAAAAACTGTCTGTGAAGCACTTGATAACGGACAGATAAGGAAAGGATTTGACAGTGGAGAACTGCAGGCTTTGTACAAAAAGGCTTTTCCTAACGGTAAACCTTCACCATGTGTAAATGATGAGGGTTTTGCATATATGCATCTAATTCCCGGCCGTATAGGTGAACAATTTGATGCACATGGAATTGCTAAATCGAGTATTTACGATCAATTAGTCCAGTTAAATAATTTATTAACAAAAGGGATTGATAAAACAAAAAATTTCTACACAGCACCTCTTGCACTTCCGGCTGAAAAAGCTGCAGGGGCCGGTCCGGGACTTGGCGCATCAACTGCTTACAAGGATGGGTCTTTTGTTATAGTTGCGGATAAAGGGAAAAAGCTTTTAGATGACGGGATAAAACATGTCATTGTAAACGATGCATATTACAATATTTTACCTGATTTGCAGAGGAAATTTCCTGATGTAAATTTTGTCAGAGCTGATGAAGTTGTTGAATACTTCAGTAGGCTATAAAGCAGGTTTTAGCAATAATAAGAAATCCCAATCTAAAATATTCATACGATTGCCTAATAGTCAAAATTCTGTGATTAAGGAGCAAGTTCGCAATGACGACGTGTAATGAAAGCTCGGAAGATATGAGAGTAGGAATATATGCTTTATCCGTTGAGCAATGCTCACAAAAAAATAATATCCCATCAAGGGAGGAAATTGAATAGTAGTATGCAGGTTGGATTTTCTACATCAACAAAAGTCCTGCGGGCTTTTAGCCTGATACGGGAACCTTAATATCAAGTCGTATTTTCAAGAACATTGAATTATTTACAAATCTTCTTCTTTAAGACTAAAATTTTCAACATTAACTTCTCTCAAAAAATTAATCCAGCAATTATAATAATCAGCCAGTGCATAAGTGTATCCTGCAACTATTGATCTGTATGACTGCTCCATTACGATAAGTGTTGTCAGTGAAGATTTTCCCTGTGCGTAATTTTTCTTGGCAACTTTTATCAGTTCATTAGAATTTTTAAGTAAATTATCATTGTAATAATTAAGATTTAATTTTGCCGTTAAAAATTTTTCATAGGCACTGTGCAAATCATTTATTGCTTTATTTTCTGTTGAAGTGTATTTTAATTCCGCCTGATTAACTTCCATTCTGGCATTTTGAATTTCGGGTTTGAAAGAGTAAAACAGAGGAATATTAACAATATTTGCACCGGCGTAAGCACCATTGGTATAAGCCCCGGATTCACTCATTCCTTTTGTCATAAACCCGTATCCGCCTTGCAGTTCAATATCAGGAATACGCTGGCGTGTTACATAAATAAGATTTTTCTTTGCAACATCTATTTGCTGTTTTGCAATTCTTATGTCGTAACGGTTTTTCAAAGAATTTTCCATGATTAAGTCAAAAGGGGGTAATTTATCCCGCGGTTTGGGGCTCAAAAGGGCAATAAAATCATCTTTATCGGAAAAATTATCATCTTCTGCATCATATTTTATCTGGCCGTCATTTTTTACGTTTATTGCTTTATTGAAAGCAAACATTGCGCTTTTCACGTTTGCTTTCTGGGTATTAACCTGAATAACAAGCTGGTTTAGTGCAATTTCAGTCTGAATGACATCGATTTCTTCAACCTCCCCTGCTGCAACACGTTTTTTTGCAATTTCCAAAAGATCCTGAAGGAGTTTGCGGCGCGACTCTAGCACTATCAAAATTTCTTTGGCAAGAACAAGGTTTACATAAGCCTCTCTTACATCCATTTTTAAGTCAAATTTAACGTAGTCAAGGTTTTGTCTGGTCAGTTCGAGATTAGCAAGAGCAAGTTTTTTTCTGGCATCACGTTTTGCTATTTCAATAGTTTCCGATAAACCTGCCGTCTGCGGGTTGCCTCTGCCTATATCGCCTATATTAAAAAATGTATTTATTTCTGGATTTTGCAGACGGTTGGAAGATTTTACCTTGTTTTGTGCAATACCTATATCCATTTTTGAGGCCTGATAGTCAATGTTATTTTCTACCGCAAGATCTAAAGCTTCCTGCAGCGAAATCTTTTTTATTTCTCCTGAATAACTTGCGGGGCTGATAAGAAGTATTAATATTATTAAAATAAACTTTTTCATATAAATCTTCCGGATAGACAAAATTATAACATAATATAAATTATTTTTTATGTATAATAATAAAATAATTATTTAGGAAGGCGGTAGAAAAATGTTTGAAATTGACAAAGAAAAATGTATTCATTGCGGTCAGTGTATAAAGGATTGTTCCGCTAATGCATTGCAGTTTAATGATGAAAAATTTCCGGTAATTGATGAGAATAAATGTTTTAAATGCCAGCATTGTCTTGCTGTATGTCCGACAGGTGCGCTTTCCGTATGCGGGAAAAATCCTGACGATTCTGACAAAATTTATTTTCAAAATCCTGACATGATTTTAAACCTGATAAAAAGCAGAAGAAGCTGCAGGCATTACAAACAGCAAAATCTTGACAGAGCTAAAATAGACAAGTTAAAAAATATGTTAAACTGGGTGCCGACAGGATGTAATTTTCATAAGCTTCACTTTGCTTTCATTGATGATATAGAGGTTATGAATGAGTTTAGAGGTTATGTTAATAACAAAATTCTTGATGCCTTAACGAAAAAGCCCGTAAAAGCTATTGTGAATAAATTTAACAGGTACCTTAAATCATTTCTTAACGGAGATGATATTGTATTCAGAGGCGCTCCTCATATGGTTGTAGTGTCAACACCTGTAGATGCGCCTTGTTACAATGTAGATCCTATGATTGCATTGAGCTATTTTGAACTTTACGCGCAGAGTATGAATGTCGGCACCTGCTGGTGCGGTCTGGCCGAATTTTGTCTGATAATAATGCCGGAACTTTCCGATTATCTTGAAATCCCGAAGGGTTACAAAGCGTCTTATGTAATGCTGTTTGGAGAACCTGATATAAAATATGCGAGAACTGTTCAGCCCGAGCCTTTCGAAATTACATCGGTCAAAAAAGGTGAGTTTAAAAAACTTGGGTTTAAAGATAAAATACTCAGATATTTTTGGAATTTGAAATAAAGTTCCCCTCAAGGGAGGGGAGCAGTTATTTCTCGTCATCCTGACTTGTTTGACTGCTTTTGCCAAAATCTATTGATTTTGTGCAAAATGTCCGGTTTTCCGCAGGATCTCATTAATGGAGGATTGGAAGATAAGAAGGCAGGAGGGTAGGCTGTTATCGGCTGGCAAAGCCAGCAAAAAAATGTCATTGCGAGGGAGTAAAACGACCGTGGCAATCGCAGAATTGTGAATATTCGACGTTAATAAAAAACCGGCACCCAAAATGGATACCGGTTTTCCCAGGCTTTGAATAAATTAATTACTGTTTGTTGTTTTTATTCGGCCGGTTGTTATTCAGAACAGCCGAATGCAATAGT
>CALVEX010000019.1 GCA_944326655.1 Candidatus Gastranaerophilales bacterium
CCGAAATCTCCGAGCAGATCTCGATCGCAGGCAAGGAAGCATCCGGCACGGGCAACATGAAGTTCATGATGAACGGCCCTGAAAGGCCTTTGTGTCATTAAGGGTTCATCAGCAGATAAAAGTCCCGAAATACTATAAATTTTTGTTAATTCAAGAGCTTCCTGTAATTGAAGCGGCGGTAGAATAGAGGCAAAACATTTTGCCATAAGAGTTTTACCGGATCCGGGAGACCCTATCATTAACATATTATGAGCGCCTGCAGCTGCAATTTCTAAAGCTTTTTTAGCCTTTTGCTGTCCCTTTACATCTTTAAAATCATACAAATAATCTTCTACAGCTTTCTGCGCTAAAAAAGAGTTAATATCAATAATTGTTTTTGCTAAAGGGGTGTCCGCAAAATGATTGACAACATCTCCGAGATGAACGGCGCCGAATATATTAATACCATCGCCGGCAAGTGCTGCTTCACAAGCGTTTAACGCCGGAACAAAAACATTTTTTACACCTGCTTCCTTTAATCCCAAGACAAGAGGCAAAACACCTGCTATACCGCGTAAATTCCCGTCAAGCGAAAGTTCACCGATAAAAGCATAATCTTTTATTTTTTCTTCGTCAATAACCCCTTCTTCCGTAAGAAGTCCTATCGCTATAGGCAGGTCAAAATTTGAGCCCTCCTTTTTTAAATCAGCAGGAGCGAGGTTTATCACAACTTTTTTGGCTGGAAAAGTAAATCCTGAATTTTTGATAGCAGAACGCACTCTGTCACGCGCTTCATTGATTGCCGTATCAGGAAGACCGACTATCGAAAACCCCGGAAGCCCGTTTAAAACATCTGTTTCAACAGAAATTTTGTAAGCATTCAGCCCTATTATAGTCGCAGTTGTAACCTTGTTTACCATAAATTAATAATACTACAAATATTTTTATAGTATAATCAGCTTATGAAAATACTGGCAATAAATTTTGGCGGAATAGGTGATGAAATATTTTTTCTGCCGTCGTTAATATCATTAAAAAAAGAATTTCCGGATGCCGAAATCACGCTTGCGCTTGAACCGAGAAGCAGGAGTGTGAAAGATTTGACAGATGTTGTCGATGATTTAATTTTAGTTGATATTAAAGGAAAAAATAAATATTTTGAGTTATTAAAACTTGTTTATAAAGCTCGCAACGGACATTTTGACATTGTCATTTCCTCAGGCGGGAATAAATTAATCAGCATACTTTTGACATTAACAGGTATAAAAAAACGTTACGGCTATGATAGCGGCAAACTAAGCAGAATACTGCTGACCAAAGCCATGCCCTTAAATAAAAACCAGTATGCCTGCGCAATGTATCATGACCTTGTAACGCCTGTTACGAAATATAAAACATATTTACCTGAAATTAATGTCGAAGCTCAGGAAAAAATTCCAAACTCGGTTTTAATCCATCCCGGAGTAAGTAAAATGAGTGTACAAAAAGGGATAGTTAAGACTATTTCGGCTGAAATATGGGCACAGACTGTTGATTTGCTTATAGAAAAAGGCAAACATGTCATCTTAGCCGGCGGCCCCGATGATAAAGAAGTAATAGAAACAATTCTTTCACGCATCACTCTTCACTCTTCACTCTTCACAAATTATTACGGCAAAACAAAAAGTTTAAAAGATTTAGCAGTATTAATCGGCAAGTCAGAAAAATTCATCTGTTCTGATTCAGCACCTTTACATATTGCTGTTGCAATGGGCACTAAAACTTATGCAATTTTTGGACCGACTGATGACAAAAAATTAATTCCGCAATCAGAAAAATTTGTCGCGGTTAAAGCAAACGACAATTGTCCTGTAAAACCGTGTCTTTGGGAACATAGGCAAACAACTTGCGAACAGCTTGATTGTTTAAAAATCACTGCCTCACAGATTGTTGAAAGAGTATTGTCATAATTATTCCAGAAGATATTTAGCAGAGCAGCAGGCGCCGGAGATAACTTCTCCTGTTTGTCCAGCAGCAGAACCAATATATATAGCACTTTTTTTGCCTTTATCGGGAGAACATTCACAGACCTCCCCATTTGATGAGGTATCATAAGTTCCTTCTGCGCCCATTGGCTGAATATAATGTTTATTGGTTCTTATATTAGACG
Organism: Candidatus Gastranaerophilales bacterium; assembly: GCA_944326655.1. GTDB lineage: Bacteria > Cyanobacteriota > Vampirovibrionia > Gastranaerophilales > Gastranaerophilaceae > Stercorousia. The sequence goes on from CALVEX010000019.1 coordinate 2,129, forward strand.
TTACATGAATAACAAAGACATCACGTCCAAATTCATTCGGGCCTTTATTAAAATTGTTTACATCTACGACAATCCAGGGGCCGCCATGGCTATCTCCAAAATAAACAGCTGCACCATCTGCCAGAAGGACAACGTGTTTTCCAAAATTATATGAAAATATTCCATAAGGCGAATATGAGCCCGGGTCAGATTCTTGTTTTACACCAAGAGCTTTATATCTGCAATACGCCCCAACCGTACCTGACCATCTATATTTAGCATGTTGTTCAGACCAGCTTGAATTATAATAATCACATGCTTTACCATCAAATGGAGTAGCACCACCACAATAATCTACAACACGCAGTTTTGACATCATGGCATTATAGTAGTCATCAGTAGGAGTGCCAATATATACATTATCCGTGCTTGCACAATTGCCGCTATAAGGGCTGTATGCCTCACAGATTTCCACTCCGTCTGGTACTACCTCATTAAAGGCATTATTGATTACAGAATATTCCTTTTTCCACTTAGCT
>CALVEX010000020.1 GCA_944326655.1 Candidatus Gastranaerophilales bacterium
AGAAGGAGTTAAAGAAAACGGAACAATTTATTTAAAACTATGCCAGGCTCATTATGTAATGGCAAAACTCCCTGCAACGGAAACAAATGATGATTTCGGAGAAAAAACAATAAATTTTGTAAAACTGGTGCCGCATGGAGAGGCTCATGTACAAATAATTTTTGGCAACGTAGATTTTAACGCTTATTCAATAATTGACATTGCAGAGTAGTACTGATAAAATATATGAACTGAAAAGAGGAATTTATGAAGAGAGCTATTGTAATGGTTATAGATTCAATGGGTATCGGGGCAATGACAGATTGCAGAGAATTTAACGATATTCCTGAATGTAACACATTAAAACACGTTTGCGAATTTAATAACGGACTGAATGTTCCGAATATGCAGAAAATAGGATTAGGTAATATTCAAGATTTTAAAGGGATATCAAAAGAGGCCGCCCCTTCCGGTCAATACGGCACAATGCTTGAAAAATCAAAGGGTAAAGACACAACAACCGGACACTGGGAAATGGCCGGTCTTATATCCCCAAAACCATTTTCAACATACCCTGAAGGTTTTCCCTCTGAACTTATTGAAGAATTTATAAAACTGACCAATTGCGGCGGAGTACTTGCAAACCGTCCGGCAAGCGGCACTGCTATAATTGCGGAATTAAACGAAGAACATCATAAAACAAAGTATCCTATAGTTTATACAAGTGCAGACAGTGTTTTTCAAATTGCACTTGATACAGATTTAATACCACTGCAAACTTTATATGAATGGTGCGAAATTGCAAGAAAAATTCTTGATAAAGGAGATTACAACGTATCAAGAGTTATTGCAAGACCTTATAAAGTCATAGACGGCAAGCCTACAAGAATATCAAAAGACAGAAGGGATTACTCTATGGTTCCTTCACATACCGTTCTTAATGATATAAAAAATTCCGGCGGAAAAGTTATTGCCATCGGGAAAATTGAAGATATTTTTTCAAAATCGGGAATAACACATGCAATTCATACAGGCTCAAACAAAGAAGGGCTTGAATTAACATTAAAAGCCGTTAAAAATGAATTAAATCTTGAAAAAATAGCATATCCGGATTACAAAAATGAAAAAACTTCAATGGGTGATTTAATATTTACAAACCTCGTAGATACTGACATGCTTTACGGGCACAGGAATGACCCTAAAGGGTACGGTCAGGCTATTGAAGAAATTGATACTTTTGTTGATGATATTATTGAAAACATGACAAATGAGGATTTATTAATAATTACAGCCGACCATGGCTGTGACCCGACCGTAGAAGGAACTGACCATACAAGAGAAAAAGTTCCTGTCCTGGTATATTCCAAAAATATTGAGCCCAAAAACCTCGGGGTTATTAACGGATTTGATTATGTTGCGAATGTTATAAAAGAACATATTTTTTAATTGAATTTTTAAAATTTTTGTATTAAAATATAGAGGTGAAGAAATTCACAAATGTATTAATTATAAGGAGAAAGTAGAAATGACAGTAAAAGTAAATGATTCTTGTATTGGATGCGGCGCTTGCGAATCAATTTGTGACGCTGTATTTTCAGTAGACGGTGTTGCAACAGTTGATGAATCTGCAGTTGCTGATAATATGGATTGTGTAAAAGAAGCAGCAGATGCATGCCCTGTTAGCACAATCGAAGTTGAATAATTATTACAACAATATAAAAAATAACCGGCTAAATTTAGCCGGTTATTTTTTCGTAATTATTCCTTAGTGTACTGAACAGTTATGAGATCACCTGACGGTAATTCTTAGGGCATAGCCCCGAAAAACCTCATATTTTAGCACCAGAATGACGGTTGGATACTCCCTCTCCTTTATAAGGAGAGGGCAGGGGTGAGGTGTAATTTTGGAAGGTCAGAAGGCAGGAAGACTAGAAGTCAGGCTGTTATCGGCGGGCAAAGCCCGCGGGGAAATATGTCATTGCGAGGGAGTGAAACGACCGTTGCAATTGCATAAGTGTGAAATTCAACTTAAAGGGATAATTACATTTTTTTATTGTCTGTATTCGCAAACAAAAACAATTTTTTGGGTTGAAATATCTGTTTCATCATTAATAGGAACAGTATTTCCATACTCATTTTTAACCCCTTCAATTTCACATATATATTTATCAGAGATTTCCGGTTGCGCATAATCCTCTGAAGTCGATGATTCCAGGTCATTTTGACGCATTTCAAGGTCATTAATTCTGGATGACAAACGTCTTTCAATATTGTGCATTTCTTCGGTTATATTTATGAATTCTCCGTCATTTGTCAAATTATTACCGTTTCGTGAAGCCGAAGTTTCTGCTAATTGCTGATTGTTATTATTTTTTGCGTCCTTAGCATCATCCTTATACTTATTTGCAAGCATTGGCGCACTGATAATCATTCCTATGCCAAGTATTATAACAAGAACGATTGCATAACCCATTGAGGAAAGTGCTGATTTTTTATTCATTAAACCATCCTTTTTTATGAATAATACCATATCATTACAATATGTTCAAGCAATAAAAACACAATTTACAAAATATATATTTAATTACTACAGCAGGTAGTTACAAATATTAAATATTGTGCTAGAATATTACTGTAAAACATATTAAATAAGAAGGGAATTTATAAATGAATAAACTTAAAGGATTAGTCTTAATATTAGCAGTTGCAGCAGGTTTAAGCGTATATGCACAAACTCCGGGGACTATACTCGTAAATGCGAATTCTACAGTCAGCAGCAAAAATGCTGTCTCATATATGGTTGTCAGCCCGCTGGATGTAGTTGCAAGACCAAACTTTTATATGAATAAAAATATAAAAATCAAAGCAAAATTTGATAAATTCTCTACATTAGGACTTGATTACAAACCTGCAATGAGAAATTCCGAAAAGTATATCTCATTTTTAATCCAGCGTCCTGATATTACAGACCACAATATTCCGCTTTCCGAATTAAAAATATTTTTAGACAGAACCGAAGCCGAAAAACACATTGACCTTAATTCAGGAGATGTTGTGGAATTTACGGGTAAAGTATTCTCTAACGCATTGGGAGATGCCTGGATGGATGTGGATAAGTTCACTGTCATCAGCACAAAACCTAAAACAGAAGAAACTAAATAAAAAAATTTACTAACGGAGTTAAGATATGAGCAATAAGAAAAATGATATATTTTTGACAATCCATGGTCACTTCTACCAGCCGCCAAGGGAAAATCCCTGGCTGGAAGCTATTGAATTGCAGGACAGCGCAGCACCATACCATGATTGGAATGAACGGATTAATAAGGAATGCTATAATCCTAATTCCGTCTCAAAAATTGTTGACAGCAGAAACAGAATACTGGATGTTGTCAATAACTACGAATATATAAGCTATAACTTTGGTCCGACACTTTTATCGTGGATGGAACATTTTGCTCCTCTGACTTATGAGAGAATTATTAAAGCGGATATTGAAAGCATAGCCGAACACAACGGCCACGGAAATGCTATTGCTCAGGTCTATAACCACATGATAATGCCTCTTGCAAATGAGCATGATAAAGAAACACAAATAAAATGGGGCATACGTGACTTTGAATACCGCTTCGGCAGAAAACCCGAAGGGATGTGGCTTGCGGAAACCGCAGTAGATGACGATACCCTTAGACTTTTGGAAGCTAACGGAATTAAATTTACAATCCTGTCTCCGTATCAGGCTGAAAAATTTAAAAAAGCCGGAGATACTGATTGGACAGACGTAAGCTGGGGTAATATTGATCCTGCAAGGTCTTACAAATACAATATTAAATCAGCCCCCGGCAAATCCATAGATTTGTTCTTCTATGACGGGGCTATATCAAGATCGGTTGCATTTGACGAACTTCTGAAAGACGGGAACAAATTCAGCAAACGTTTAAAAGAAGGGGTATCGGATTGCAGGGATTATCCCCAGCTTGTTCATATTGCAACTGACGGGGAAAGTTACGGCCATCACACAAAATTCGGGGATATGGCATTGGCTTATGTCTTAAAAATAAAAGCCAAAGATGAAGGTTTTACTATAACAAATTACGGCGAATATCTTGAAAAATACAGAAGCGACTGTGAAGTGGAAATAAAGCAAGCTTCAAGCTGGAGCTGTTTCCACGGTGTCGGCAGATGGAAAGAAGATTGCGGCTGCTCAACAGGCGGCCATCCCGGATGGAACCAGCAATGGAGAAAACCTTTAAGAGAAGCTCTTGATTATTTAAGAGATGAACTTGTCACTGTATTTGAACAATGCGGTAAAAAATATTTTGCTGACGTCTGGGAAGTCAGAAACAAGTATATTGATGTTATTCTTGACCGCGGAGATATGAATGTACGTAATTTCCAGCATGAAAACTTCCTGCCTGACTTATCGGATGAAGATAAAGTTCATGCTATGGAACTTCTTGAAATACAGCGCCAGACAATGCTGATGTACACAAGCTGCGGCTGGTTCTTCTCCGAAATTTCAGGCATTGAAACTGTCCAGATTATGAAATATGCGGCACGCGCAATGCAGCTCGCCTCAAGATTTACGGATAAAAACCTTGAAGAAAATTTCCTTAATATACTTGCACAGGCAAAAAGTAATATCCCCGAACATGGTACGGGCAGAGATATTTTTGAAAGATTTGTTAAACCGTCAATTGTTACAACAAAACAAATTGCAAGCCTGTGGGCGCTTTCATCCCTCTATGAAGATTTTGAAGATGAAGAACAGGTATATTGTTATACAATAACCAAAAAAGCATATAAAAAAGTACACAAAGGCACATCTACATTTGCCATCGGCCATATAGAAGTACAGTCAAAAGTAACTTTGCAAAAATCAAATTTGGTATTTGCACTAATGCAGTATGCCGGCGGAGACTTCCACTGTGCTATTAAAGAATATTCGGATGATGCCGAATTTAACAGACTGAAAAATGATCTTATTAAAGTGTATCTGATGAATACCATAACGGAAATAATCAGAGCAATGGATGAATATTTCGGCAAAGAATATTTCACCCTTAAAGATATATTTATCGAAGAGAGAAGAAAAATTCTTCAAATCCTTCTTAAAGGCAAACTTGCGAAATTTTCCCAAATCTATCAGCAAATGTACGATGACGGGAAAGGTGCAATATACAATCTGCAAGGGTTAGGCCTCAATATACCTGATGAATTTAAAATTTCAGCGGCATATGCTCTAAGTCACAAATTCAATGATATTGTTGCACATTCAGGAGGTTTTCTGGATGATGATATGATTCAACAGGCAGTTGATATTAACTTTGAGGCAAAACGAATTGAGATAACTCTTGATAAAAAAAGTTCTAATGCTATATTCAGTAAAAAAATTCTGCAAAACGTAAACAGACTTGTTCACAGTTTTGAAATACAGCAGGCAGAAGTTTTGCTGGAAATATTTGAAACTATTGAAAAACTTGAACTTCAAGTTGATATCGCGGAAGCACAGAATATTTATTTTGCAAAGATTTATCACAGAATTGGCGATATACTTGATTCTGATAACGGCAGCAAAAATTCCGCTAACAGAAGGTTTGTTGAAATGCTTTTGAGTATAGGAGAAAAATTAAACATAAATACCGAATTTTATCAGAAAAAACTGGATAAACTTCTTTTGCAGTAATATGCTACCAGTCTTCAGAGCCGTATTTTTTGTATAATTCAATATTCCTATGAATTTTATGTTCAACTGATTCAATCTTTTTAAGGGTTTCGGGATCTTTGGTGCGCTTTGCAAGCAGTTTCAATTCGAGCAATTCTTCTTTTGCCAGCCGGATTTTTTGCTTATCTTCTTCCCTTTTCCAAAAGAGCCAGCCCTCATAGCCGCAGCCCGGAGGTACAATCGCCCAAGGCGATGATGGAAAATATCTGCATAAAGTCGGTCTGTTTTCATAATTTCCGCACAAATTATCAGCCTGTAAATATTTGCAGCGATAAAATGTCATATCCTTTTCAACGTAATTTCCGTCTTCTTTTAATCTGTTTATAATATTATCGACAATTCCTGCATCGACTTTTCTTGCAGCGTGAACTGACTTATACGGCTCAAAAATAGACAGAAAGTCAATTGCGCCCTGATCCCCCTCCTGCGCCAGCTTTTTTAATTCTTCATACGGCTTTTGCGCAGTTACAACACGGCAGCATTTCCCGCACATTTTGCACAGGTACTGAGGTCGTTTTGATAAATAGTTTTCTTCATAAGAGCCCATACTTTCATTATAGTCATCATGTAAAATTATAAGAAATTATGTAATATTTCTTAAAAAAAGCGCAATAAATTGAAACAAAAATACTTTATTTATATAAGGTATTAGTAAAAGGTAGTTTAATATGCAAAGTTCTGTAGGACAACAAAATATACAGCAAAATGTTATTCCTCAAAATAACCAGTATCAAACTGCACCTGCTCAGCAACAGACAGTTGTTCAGCCTCAGGTTCAGCAAGCATATGTCCAGCCGCAGCCTGCTGTATATACTCCACAATATCAACCGCAAAATCAAAATGTTCAGGTGCCGAACTATTCAGGGGTTAATATCCAGATATTTAATCCTTCAGTTACTCCGCCCGGAGCAACCGCACCGGTTTATAATGTTAATGCCCCAAACTACGGAACAAACCCTGTCAGCGGATGTTATCCTTCCGGGTATTACACAAATAACTGGGGAAATCCTAATGCATTAAATT
>CALVEX010000021.1 GCA_944326655.1 Candidatus Gastranaerophilales bacterium
AATGCTTGCTAATATCGGTTCTAAAGAAGCTATAGCACATGTTTTCTTCGCATTTGTTGATAAGGGCGATTATACACTTGTGCCGGATCCCGGGTATCCTGTTTATCATAATGCAACAATATTCGCCGGCGGAACGCCTTTCCCTATGCCTTTGCTGGAAGAAAATGGATACCTGCCTGACCTTGATAAGATACCTGAAGATATTGCAAAAAAATCAAAAATCATGTTTTTAAATTACCCGAATAACCCCACAGGTGCGGTGGCTGATTTGGATTTCTTCAAAAAAGCTGTTGATTTTTGTAAAAAATATGATATTCTGCTATGCTCAGACATGGCATATTCTGAAATGACTTTTGACGGATATAAGGCTCCGTCGGTATTGCAGGTTGAAGGAGCAAAAGATGTCGCAATTGAGTTTTATTCTCATTCTAAGTCTTATAATATGACCGGATGGAGAGTCGGTTTCGTTTGCGGTAACGCTGATGCAGTTAAAGCTCTTGGAACAATTAAAAACAATATCGATTCCGGAACATTTAAAGCTATTCAGGAGGCTGCTTCGGCCGCGTTTGACGTTGAGCAGAAATATATTGATGAGTTAAATAAAATGTATCAGCAAAGACGTGATGCCGCAGAAGAAGGTTTCAGGGAACTCGGATGGAATATAAAACCTTCCAAGGCAACATTTTATCTGTGGCTTCCGGTGCCAAAAGGCATGACATCGGAAGAATTTGTGACAGTAATGCTTGAAAAAGCAAATGTCGTAGTTCCTCCCGGAAACGGCTACGGCAAATACGGAGAAGGCTACTTCAGAGTTGCTTTGACTAAAGACGTTGATACAATCAAAGAATGTATCAGACGAATGAAAGAGGCCGGTATTAAGTATGCTTAAATCTTTCTCATTTGCATGATGATTTCCCTTCCCAGGTTAAATCATCGCATTTGAGATAGTCAAGATTTTCGTTATATAAAACCCAGCCGGCGCAGCTATACATGTTTTTACTGCCGTCAAAATTCGGATATGGTGTGTCTATTTTTCTGTTGCATGCTTGTTCAAATTCAAGGGCGTCATCTTGTATTCCCCATGGAACTATGGCATCGCGTGTAAGATAAAAATAGAACTTGTCTTTGCCGTTTTCATTAGGTAATCTGTTTCCGTTCAGGTCAACGATAATCATTCCGCATGTGTGCTGTAAAGCTTTATTAACCCTGTTTTTGCTAAAATTGCCCTGACATGATGAATACCAGGCTCTAAAGCTGACTGATGTCCCGTCTAATAGAACAACGTTACTTGCTGTAGCTTTATTATTAAAACCTGCAGGGGGATTACAGACTTTTCGTATTGTATCAGCATTGTCCATATCTATACAGTTTTGTGCCAGTTTCATGTGTTTTGACATATTTACGGCCATTATGTAATGACTTTTTTCATCATCCATATCTCCCATACCCCATTCATTAGGAGTACCATTTTCCGAAACCGCCGTAATAAAGGCCTGACTAAGTGTAGAATAAGCTTTTTTAAGCTGTGTAACCCGTTCTTTTTCAACCTTTTCACTGACCAATGACTGCAAGGTCATAGCTGCAACCACACCGATAATTCCGAGGGTGATTAAGACCTCAGCCAAAGTGAATGCAGGTATCAACTGAACGCGTTCCATGTCCCCTCCCTTGAGGGGAGGGGAATTCAAGGGGAGGGTGATAGAACCAACTGACCTATTAACCTCCGGCTTTCCGTTATTTAGACCCCTTTTCGAAATCATAGATTTCGGTCCTCCCGCAAGGGGAGGACATAGAAAACTTTGTGAGCTCTGCTCACCGATAACAGCATACCCTCCTACCCTCTTATCTTCCAATCTTCTAAATAAGAGATGCTGAACCACTGAAGTCAATCCGACGTTCAGTATGACGTGAACAAATATGTTTATGCTTTTAGGGGACGGGTCAAGCGGCACGCTTGCGGGGGGGGGGCGATTTTCAGCTTCTTATTTTTAACCATAATAAAACTCCTCTTAATTTCCAATAACATGTTTATTATTTATGATTTTTCAGGTTTTGTCAACACTGATTAAATAAAGTAATATAGAGATTCCGAAACACGGAGGTCAATCCGGCGTTCGGAATGACTGTATGCCTGTGTTTTGAAAATATTTGGAACTTTGATATAAGTTCCAAATTTCTTCCCTTGTATATAAACTATAAGCGTGGTATAATTCTGTTATGGAATGTCCAAAATGCGGTCTACAAATTGATGATAATGCAATGGTTTGCCCTAACTGTAAGAAGGTGCTTAAACTTGTATGCCCTGCTTGCAGAACTGTTAATGATACAAATACATGCAAAAAATGCGGTTATGTAATTATTACAAAATGTCATAACTGCGGAAAAGTAAACCAAACCGGCAGCAAAAAATGTAAAAAGTGCGGGTTTGATACTGAAAAAAGCGTAATAATGAATGAAGCAAATACTGATGATTTTGTTATTATGACTATCGACTTTCCCAATATTGATGAGATGAAAGATCTTTTGGGCTCAATCAAGCTTTTGAATAAATTCAAGGTAAATTTGGACGGGATTATACGTGATTATGCAAAATCAAAAGGTTTGAGAAGACAACTTATCGGCAAGACCTATGTTATAAGATTTGATAAGGATTACACATTTAATTCCTCTGCAAAAACAGCCGTTACTTCGGCTATTGAAATCTTAAACCGCATAACTGCAATGAACTGCAAGCTTACTCAAAAGAAAAATGCAACTGTCAGATGCAATATGTTTTTGATGAAAAGAAGTATTGATTCCGATCCGAATAATCTGGAGTCCGGTTTTAATATCAGTCTTTTAAATCAGGCTAACAGAAAAAAAGAAGATAGAATTCTTAATACTTTTCAGGTATTGACTGATGACGATGTGTGCAATGCATTAGACGGAGAGTATAAATTCTCCCCGTTGAATTCCGTCATGGTTAATGACCAGATGGAAATGTTTTATGAGCTTGATATTAAGGAATTTGTAAAAGTAGAATATCCGGAAGAGGAAGACGATGAAATAAAAATCCCTAATTTTGTCCAAAATATGCTTATTGAGCAGGACAAACTTGACGGAGAAGCTTTAAATAATCTTGATTCTCCGGGTGACCCGGACGCTATTTATGATATTGAAACAATTAACTTTGACGAAATAAATGCAGAGTTTATGCGTACGGAAAATGTTGATGTTTTATACCATATTTTGAATAAATTTCAGTCAATACCAAAGGGGATTGTTGCAATTAAAACCGATGAATTATACAAGCCTTATTCTCTGAAGGTGCTTAATGCGCTGGCTGACACAAATCAGTTTAACAATATTATATCGATTACCTGTTATGATGAGATGAAATATTCTCCGTATTCTTTTTTCAGGGATTTGGTTGCGGCAATATTTGAATATACTGTTTCACAGAAACTTTTTTCACAGAATGATTTTACAATGTTTAAATCTGTAGACCCTGATGGGCTTATAAAAGATTTAATCACATTGAACAAGAGGGATACGGAAAATACGGAAGATACGAGATTTATTTATTTTGATATTTTCCTGACGCTTTTGCAAATTATTCCGAAAACAGTAATTTTCATTGAAGATTTTGATAAAATTGATGCAAGTTCGTATGATGTTTTGAAATTTATATTTGAGTCATTTGAACAGCTGGATGTAAGCTTTTTGCTATCTTATAACAGAAGCTTTTCTCTTCAAAGAGACTGCCACTTTTTGTTGAGCAAGCCGTATTATACGGAAATTACGCTTAAGCCGACGCCTTTTGAAAAATTAATTGATGAAAATAAAATTTATTACAGGAATATTCTTGATAATTTCTATTTTCAAAGGGTTGCAAAATACGCCTGCGGAAGTATTTTGTTTATAGATATTGCTATTCAATACTTGATAGAATCCGGTGTTTTTGCGGTTGATGAAGACTGTATTACAATGATCAATCCAAAAACAATAATTATCCCGTCAAATTTGGACAGACTTGTTGCAAGAAGATTAAATCTTTTGCAGGACGATCCGGATGCCATGAAGTTTTTGACTTCTATTGTGCTTTTGGGAACACGTATTGATATGAATACTGTTGAAAGTCTCGGTTATGAAAATCAGGCGGAAATAATAGAAAAACTTTCCGATATGGGATATGTTTACGAGTATAATAACTGTTTATATTTCCCGAACTATAACCTTTTGAGAGATAATCTTTTAACAACCATAAGCAAAATCTATCTTGAAGAAGTTGCGCATGAGCTGTTTGACAAAGTTTTTGTAGAAGGTATGCCAAGCCCTGTTAAAGCTTATTTATACGGTCTTTTGGAAGATACGGAAAACGAAAAAAGACAGTGGGAAGAACTTGCTGAAATAAATCTTTCTCTTGGCGATTTTAGCTCTTACCTGAACTGTACAAATAAAATTTTACAGCTTCTTGATCTTAACCAGGAACCGGAGCAGCAGGAAGCATTAAAAGAGTATAAACTGCATTTGTATGAAGATATTTCAAATAATCTTTATGAATATGTACCGGAAAAAACATCTGAAATAGCAGAAGAAACCTTGAAAAATCTTGAACAGACAAAAGATGTGGATAAGATAATTTTTCTATGCAATAAAATGATTAACGGTGCATTGAATACCGGCGATTATAATCATGCGCTTGAACTCACGCATAAAGTTCTTTCGCTCCTTCCGGTCTCATCACTTAACCCGGATGCACCGAATTTTAATACATATTTTTTCCTGATGTCTTTAATTCATATACAAATTCTGTTCAATGTCGGCGCATTGATGGATTCGCTTGATGTAGGGTATAAGGTTTTGAATGTGATTAATATGCAATCACTCAATGTATTGAAACCGGAATATTTTACGGATGAGGATTTTAAAGCATTAATTGTTGATTCTGTAGGGTATGTTGCTCTCGGTAATGTTCTGATTTTATCAGGAAATGTAAGCCAGTTTTTAGAGATTGTGCGCAATGATTTAAACTTTATACCGAAGTCTTATGATTTGTTTATAGCGCTGGAAGATTTGATTCATGGAAGGCCTGTGTCGGTAAATGTCTCTAATATTGAGGATAATGACAGGTTTGGGCATGTTATTACCAATATCATTAATGCTTTCTTGATGAATAATGGTGATTATACGACATTTGCGGAACATATTTACAAGGCTAAAATAGCTGCAAAAATGGGCAAACTTCATCAGCTTGAACTTTTTGCCGATTTATTAATCGGATATGCTTATATGCAGCTCGACTCTTATAAAAAAGCAGATTCCATTATATACAAAATTATTAAAACTACAAATAATAACGGCATGACAACGCTTTTATATATTGCCTGGTATGCAATGAGCGAGCTGCACCTGAGAGAGAATAAATATGATGTTGCTTACGGGATTATAAACAACTCATTAATCCAGCTTGAAAAAAATAACGTAACAAGTGAATATCTTTTAATGCTGTTTAAATATAACATGTTTAAGGTAATGATGTATAAAAAACAGTATGATAAAGCTGAAATTTGTATGTCGCATGCACAATATATTGCTTCTAAATACGGTATTAACTTTAAATTTGATTTAGATGCAAATCATTATATTGCGGTAGAAGAGGAAGAACCGGAAACACAGGAAGCACCGGCGGATAGCGCAGGCAGCGAAGATACGGTATCTGTTTCGGATTTTTTGTCTGAACAAGGAGAGTGAAAATGAAAATATTATTTGCAGCAGCAGAAGTTGCACCTTTTTCCAAAGCAGGGGGACTTGCGGATGTCGTCGGAAGTCTGCCAAAATATATTGAAAAAGATGCAGAAATTGCAATTTTTACCCCTTTGCACGGGCTTATAGATGTTAATAAGTGGGGGATTAAAGAACTTGAAAATTCTCAAATGTGGCTTACTTTTGACAGGATGGGGCATAAATTCAGACTTTTTATGTGTAAGCTTCCCGGCACTAATATAAATGTATTTTTTGTGCATAATGACTGGTATTTTACCTGTTTCAAGGAAGTTTATCCGAAATGGCTTGACCCGAAGTATGAGCATGAAAGATATATTGCTTTTTCTCTTGCGACTTTGGAATATGCAAAACTTTTAAATTTTAAAGCGGATGTAATTCATGCAAACGACTGGCATACAGCCATGATTCCCGTATATCTTCACAGCAATTACAGGTATGATGATTTTTGGAAAAATACAAAAACTGTTTTTGAAATTCATAACCTTGCTTATCAGGGGGTATGGTTTGAAGATGTGCTTGATTTCGCCAATATGCGCAAAGATATTGTTTACAACGAATGGGGTGTGGAGCATTACGGCAAGGTCAACTGGATGAAGGGGGCGATAAATTATTCTGATAAGGTCGTTGCCGTTTCTCCGACTTACGCCAGAGAAATTTTAACGGGCGAGTACGGCGAAGGTATGGATTATACCCTGAGAATGAACCAGGGTAAGCTTATAGGGATATTAAACGGTATTGATTATGATGTCTTTAATCCTAAAACAGATAAGCATATTGTAAAAAAATATGATGTTAAATCATTACAGCATAAAGAAGAAAATAAGAAGAAAGTTTATGAGGAATTCGGGCTTAAATACAGCCCCGACCGTCCGTTATATGCTATGGTATCCCGTCTTGTCGGACAGAAAGGTATTGATTTAATCCGTCAGTGCGAGGGCGAATTGAAGAGTCTGAATGCTGACTTTGTATTTCTCGGAAGCGGGGAAAAAGATTATGAAAATCTTCTTATCTGGCTTTCAAATAACACATCTAATATTCGTGCTTATATCGGTTACAGAGGCGATTTGGCAAACCGGATTTATGCGGGCAGTGATTTTTACTTGATGCCTTCTAAATTTGAACCTTGCGGACTGAGCCAGTTAATCGCGATGAAATACGGTTCTTTACCGGTAGTAAGGGCAACGGGAGGATTGGAAGACACAGTGACAGGCTATCCTTTGAATGATTCTACAGGGTTTAAATTCTGGGGATATGACGGCTGGGACATGATGCAGGCAATTTATTGTTCATTAGGCGTTTATCAGGATAAATATACTCTGAATGCTATGAGAAAAACTGCAATGGAAGCGGATTTTTCATGGAGAAGAAGTTCACAGATTTACCTGTCTATGTACAAAGAGTTAGCGCAGAAATGATGTAATTTGCCATAAATACTATTTTATGGGCATAATATTACTATGGAAACTAATTTACGTAGTGAATATATAAAGCTGCATATTTCTGTGTTATTGGCAGGATTAACGGGTATTTTAGGAAAGTTGATTACCATGGATGCTGTTTATCTTGTTTGGTACAGGTTGTGTTTTTCTTTCCTTATTTTTTATATAATTTTGTTTTGTCTCAGAAAGCTGCCTAAAGAAAAGCCTGTTGAAATGCTAAAAATCAGCGGTCTTGGCATGCTTTTAGGTCTGCATTTTTTGTTCTTTTTTGCCAGTATAAAGTTTGCAAATGTTGCTGTGGGCGTTGTTTGTTATTCGTTGGAAGGTTTTTTTACATCTTTGTTTGAACCTATTTTTTATAAGAAGCCTTTTTCACGCAGCGACATTTTATGCAGTCTTATAGCTGTGGCCGGAATAAGTGTAATATTTCACTTGGATACGCATTTTCGGGTCGGAATACTGCTTGGTATAATCTCTGCAGCATTAATTGCGTTATATACTATTTTAAATAAAGTCGCTGTGCAGAAGAAGAGTTCGAAAAATATGTTGTTCTATGAATTACTTGGAGGCTCTGTTTTCCTTTCCATAGTTATATTTTGCTGTATGTTCTGCGGCGGAATGAGTTTTGAGGTACCTTCGTTAATGAATTTTGCTTATCTTTTTATACTGGCATTTTTCTGTACTATAGGGCTTTATATACTGCAAATACATGTATTAAGAACTCTTTCGGCCTTTACCGTAAGTTTTTACGGTAATTTTGAACCAATATACGGGATATTGCTCGCAATATTGTTCCTTGGAGAAGGACAACAATTAACATTTTCTTTTTACGCAGGCATGCTATTAATCCTTCTATCAGTATTTTTACAATCCTTTCTCTCCACACACAAGCATCTTGAAAAAGTTTGCTAAACATAGTATAATTATTTATATAATTTGATGTTAAATAAGGAGCGAAGTATGAAAATAAAAGGTCTAAAAAGTACTGTAAACACTGCGTTTGAACCTGTCGGGGGGGGGGCGCTCTAGGCGTATTTAGATGGCAGGAAGCCCGGAAGGCAATTTTTTCTGTCACCCTGAACTTGTTTCAGGGTCTCATTACTAGAAGTTCGGATGGCAAGATGGCAGGAAGGCGGGCTATTATCGGCGAGCAGAGCCCGCGTAAAGAAACATGTCATTGCGAGGGAGTGAAACGACCGTGGCAATCGCATAATATAATTAAACCTCACCCCAACCCTCTTTTTCGCCCTCTGCCACAATATTTATTAAACTTTAATATATTTGAACAAGAGTTTCCCAAGGAGAGGGGGAATAAAACTATTCTCTCTCCTCGGGGGAGAGTGAACGATATCAACTCCCTGAAACGAACTTATTCACCTATTGACTTATTAACTTATTCACTTAAGAAAAAACTTGCCGCCTTTACATTGGCTGAGGTTTTAATTACCCTCGGAATAATCGGGGTTGTTGC
>CALVEX010000022.1 GCA_944326655.1 Candidatus Gastranaerophilales bacterium
CGGAAAACCGGACATTTTGCACAAAATCATAGATTTTGGCAAAAGCAGTCAAACAAGTTCAGAGCCTGCCCTGAATTCATTTCAGGGGTGACGCCTTTTACCATATTTAGTGTAAACTGCGATATAAGTCCCATAAAATTAGTATTTGTAATTTCGTGTATTCATGTTATAATGTCACCGTGGAATTAAAATATAGGAGTTGTTTATGAAAAGATTATTGAGATTACTGCAATTTCGGGGGGGGGGTATTCTCGGCTCAGAGAGCGGTTTTTAAGCTCTTTTACATTGAACGAAATTGTAGTTGTCATGCTGATTATTTCCGTAATTGTTGCGGTAAGTATCGGCGTAACTAAAGCGAAGTTAGATAATATTGTAACTTATACATATTATTCGGGTTACGGTACATTAAAAAGTGTTGCCCGCCAAATGATTGCAAATTATAACGAGCAGGATGAAACTTATACATCAACACTTCCGATTTATGTATCTGAAGCTCAGAAGAAAGAGCAGTCTAACGGTTTTGTAAAATTTTTCAGAAATATGAAATATAGTATATTTCAGCCGGCGTATGCTATTAATTGTTCTCAATATTCCTGCAGTGCTGTTTGTAATTCTTATAACAAGGCTTATAATGCTAGTATTTGCAGTCAATGTTGTTCGGGATCGGGGGAAGCACAGTTAGGGTGTAATATAAAATCTTGTCCGGATGGACAAATGCTGATGAAGTATCTTGATGGTACTTG
This sequence comes from Candidatus Gastranaerophilales bacterium, assembly GCA_944326655.1. Lineage (GTDB taxonomy): Bacteria > Cyanobacteriota > Vampirovibrionia > Gastranaerophilales > Gastranaerophilaceae > Stercorousia. The sequence goes on from CALVEX010000022.1 coordinate 744, forward strand.
CGAATGTAAGGGCGGCGCAGTAGAGATTGGTCCGCCGGTTACTATTAGGTGTTCTGGAGAGCAGCCATGCGGTAAAATATGTCTTGCAGGGCGATGGGTTGTTGATCCGAATTTTGATAAAACTTGTGCTGCTAACTTTACCTGGGATGATACTACCTGTGGATGTGTATGTAACAAGACCTGTACCGGCAATTTTACTTTAAACAAAAACACTTGTAGCTGCGAATGTAATAAAACATGTTCCAGCGGTTTTACTTTAAATAAAAACACTTGCGCTTGCGAATGTAATAAAACATGTTCCAGCGGATTTACTTTGAATAAAAACACTTGCAGTTGCGAATGTAACAAAACTTGTTCCTCAGGTTACACTTTGGATAAAAATACTTGTACCTGCAAACAAACCTACTTTGAATGCTCAGGAACAGCCCCTTGCGGCAAAGAATGCGACCATTCGACCGGTAAGTGGGTTGATATTTCCGGATTTAATAAAACTTGTTCGGGTAATTTTACTTGGAGTGACAGCTCCTGCGGCTGTGTCTGCAACAAAGCCTGTTCTACCGGCTACAAATTAAATACAAATACTTGCAGCTGTGTGTGTAACAAAACCTGTCCCACTGGTTTTACTTTAAATAAGAACACCTGCAGCTGTGAATGTAGAAATGTATGCAAATTGGGATATACTTTAAATAAAGATACTTGTACCTGTGAACAAACCTACTTTGAATGTTCAGGAACAGCCCCTTGCGGTAAAGAATGCGACCATTCGACCGGTAAGTGGGTAGATATTTCCGGGTTTGACAAGACTTGTCCGAGTAATTTTACCTGGAGTAACAGCTCCTGCGGCTGTGTCTGCAACAAAGCATGTTTTACCGGCTACAAATTAAATACAAATACCTGTAGCTGTGAGTGTAATAAGACCTGTCCAACCGGTTTTACATTAAATAAAAGCACCTGTAGCTGTGAATGTAGAAATTTATGCAAATTTGGTTATACTTTAAATAAAGATACTTGTACTTGCGAAAAAACATATTTTGAATGCCCGTCATTTTCCAGTGTAAATTATTGCGGATTGATGTGCGATCATTCTACCGGAAACTGGGTTGCAGACCCGTCGGTGGATAAGACATGTCAAAGCGGCTATGAATGGGATAATTCTTCCTGTAGCTGTAAACAAACTTACTTTGAATGCTCTGGTTCTGCTCCCTGCGGAAAAGAGTGTGATCATTCAACAGGGAAATGGGTTAATAAATCCGGTTTCAGCAGAACTTGTCCGACAAATTATACCTGGGATGAGAATAGCTGCGGGTGTAAACAAACCTATTTTGAATGTTCGGGTTCTGCTCCCTGCGGCAAAGAATGCGACCATTCAACTGGTAAATGGGTTGATAAATCAGGTTTCAGCAAAACTTGTTCTGGTAATTTTACCTGGAGTGACACCTCCTGCGGTTGTGTTTGCAACAAAACATGTTCTACCGGCTACAAATTGAATAAAAATACTTGCAGCTGTGAATGTAATAAAACTTGTGCTTCAGGTTATACGTTAGATAAAAATTCATGTACTTGTAAACAGACAACTTTTGAATGCACAGGTTCCCAGCCCTGCGGTAAAAAGTGCGACACCTCAACAGGTAACTGGGTTAATGATCCATCGTTCTCTCGTTCATGTGCAAGCGGAGAATGGGACGAAGAACAATGCCGCTGTGTGACATCTCAAGGCGGGGCTCAGGATACTCCTAAAACCTGTATTGGCTCAAAACCTTGCGGTGCAATGTGTGATACAACAACAGGAAGCTGGGTTTCTGATCCGTCATTCTCTCGTTCTTGCAAAAGCGGATATAAATGGGATGAAAGTTCTTGCTCCTGTAAAAAAGCTACTCATACCTGCACCCGTTACAGCAGTGTAAATTACTGCGGTCTCAAGTGTGATACATCTACAGGAGACTGGGTTAAAGATACTTCTGTAACGAAGCAGTGCTCAAGCGGTTCCAGATGGAATGATACTTCATGTTCATGCGAAAAAATACCGACATACTCATGTTCAGGTTCACAGCCATGCGGTAAAAAATGTGATATTTATACCGGAAACTGGGTGACTGATACTTCGGTTAACAAAACTTGCTCAAGTGCCTATGAAGAATGGGATGATACAAAATGCGCCTGTGTTCAAACATATTTTGAATGTGCGGGCAGCAAACCCTGTGGAATGAAGTGTGATCACTCTTCGGGACATTGGGTAGCTGATTCTTCTGTGAATAAAACCTGCTCAAGCGGATATAAATGGAGTGAGGCTGCATGCTCCTGTGTAGAAGAACCGCAATCACTTCCTCCGGAAGATCCTGTGGCGCCGGTAACTTCAACTGAATGCAGCGGAACAAGACCTTCCTGCTGCCATGAATGTGACACTACTACAGGGAATTGGGTTCAAAAATCTGACTGCCCGCCGGTCTGCGGTATAGATAAGCAGTGGAGCGATACACAGTGTGCCTGCGTGCCGCGTCCGAGAACTGTTCCTGTCTCTGGATATAATTTCTGTGAAAAATTTGTATCATATACAAATACTTCACCTTCCTTAATATCTACGGCAGAATGTCACGGAAGTACTGTTAACAATAATACGAATGACTTCTCTGATTTAAATCCTGATTTTATATTGAGAAATGGTATAAGATTCTATAATGTCCATACCGATCCGCAGCCGATTCCGGCTCTGGTAAATAACAAGCCCGGTTTCCAATACAAAAGCCCTTCGGGGGTTATGTATGAAGCAAACAGTACAGGGTTTACCGTTTACGTTGATATCGACGGCAAAAGCGGAGATTCACAATTATGGGTGGATGTATTCCCGTTCTATGTAACAATGAGCGGTTTGGTCATCCCTGCTTATGATATGGCAAATGGCAGTGAAATCTCCGGAGGAAACAGCAGTAAACACTTGCAGGCAAGTGTTAGACTTGACAAAATAGCTAACGGCAGACGCACTCATAAATGGCTTGCAAAAAGCGTTTCATTTAAAGAAGCTGCATGTATGTCAGGTTTTGTAAGCTCAAATACTCCTTATTGTGCAGGCGTAAACTTTAATAACGAGTGTAGTGCTCAAAATGCCCATTGTAGTGTCAAAACGGTTTATCCGTTAAAATTTTTCTAACTCCTTTTTACTGAATAATATCACTTCAAAGCAAAGTATCTGAGTTAGAATTAAAGTCCCGACATAATTCGGGACTTTCTCTTTTTTATATAATCAATTAAATTTGTTTTGAGCTTTTTCTATTCCGTTTGCAAGGTAAAATTCTACTGCTTCTATTGATTTTTTTAAAACTATTTTTAATTCATCCATCTGCTCTTTTGGAAAATTTTGTAAAACATAGTTTTCGGATGGAATATTAGGCTGCGGTCCTATACCTATTTTTAACCGGTCAAACTCTTTTGTGCCGACATGTTTTATGATTGATTTAATTCCGTTGTGCCCGCCGTCAGATCCGTTTGCCCTGAACCTTATTCTCCCTAAATCAAGCGAAATATCATCATAGATAATAAGTAAATCTTTTACATCAATTTTATAATAATCCATAACTGCACGGACGGATTCTCCTGAAAGATTCATAAAAGTCGTGGGTTTTATCAGAAGATTATCTCCCATTTTTGTAATAAAACATTTTAGTTTTTTATCTTCCCTGAATGCAAAATTATTGTCTAAAGCCCATTTGTCAAGAACCATAAATCCTGCATTGTGCCTTGTAAAACAATATCTATCGCCTATGTTGCCAAGCCCAGTGATTAACTTCATTTTTTTATCCTTTTTACTTTGTTATATTTAAAAATCTTTATGGAGTTTTTACGCTTATGGTTTTATTCTATCGGTTGCTGTAATTAAATTCAAACGCTTGTTCCCGTCTTTCCCTTTATATTTATTATTTTAACTTAAATAAATATTACCACACCTGTTTACCGTCTTTACGCTTAACAAAAAGATAAATAACTTTTATCTTGTAAATGCTTAAAAGTGAGGATAATAATTATGAAAAATAAACCAATCATTCAAGAAAAAAGTTCAGAGAAAGTTGCAAAGTTTTTGGAGAAAAATTCTTTGCACAAAAAAGATTTTGCTGAAATGATAGGGGTTACTCTTTCTTATGTATATAACCTTATAGATAACACTATTCCTTTTTCAACCCGTGGTACAACTTTAGAACGTATCGCCACCGTAATGGAGATTGAACCTGAGGAATTTGAAGAATATAAAATCCCTCAGGAGCCAGTATTAATAGATGATTCCGTTGAATTTTTCAGAAGTGTAATGAAAGAAAAGGGGATGTCTGTTGTGAATTTCCTAAAATCTTTTCCGCGTAAAAAAAGGCTTGATATTGTTGACATGCTGCGCGGGACTTTACCAATTCCTATTGATTTTAAAGAGTTAACAATGATTGCACAGGTTTTGGATTTGTCTAAAGATGATATTTATTCGATGTGGGAAAAACGCATGAAACAGGTTTTGGAAACTAACGGAATGAATATATATTCCAATGCGGCTTTAGTAAATTCCATGTTTGATTGCGCCAAGAAATTTATTCATCTGAAGTAAGTTTATTGGTGAGACTGTTAATTTTATTCACCCCTTCAATAAAATTTGCTTTTTGAAAATACATTTTTGCATCTAATAAATATGTGTTTGCGGTTTCTCTGTCCTCTTTAAACATATGTAAAATTCCTAAATACATATTTATTTGTGCATTTTGCATGTAATCAAAATGTTTTGGATTATAATATTTTTTTATAATTGATATACATTTATCATATTCTTTTTTATACACTAATAGGTTGAAATAATTGTATAATGTTGCAGCTATATGAGAATTTGAACATGTATTTACAGAGCAAAAGTTTAAAATTTCATTATAAGTTTTTTCTGATAATTCATATTCTTGTTTATTAAAATACCAAATTCCTAGGTTTAAATAATTTTCAGATGCATATACGGGTATATTATGTTCTTTTTGATAGGCTATAACACTATCTAAATTTTTTTTAGCATCTGTAAAATTTTTTATCATTATTTGATTATAAGCTAATTCAGAGATTGCTGTATATTTTAGTTTATAGTCATTCAAATACGGAATTATTTGTTTATAAGTATTGATTGCATTATTGTATTTATGTTGTTTGGAATATAAATCCGCCAGAGTAAGCTTTAAAAGGTGACTTGCATCAGGCTTATGATTAAATAAACCTTGCCTTTTTATTGCATTGTTTAGCAATATTTCTGCCTTTTGCAATTGAGCTGAATAAATATAAGAATTTGCTAAGAACACAACAGAAGCTTCATTTAACATTAGAGTCATACGCACATTTTTAGAATAATAATATGATGCGGATTTATAATCTCCAATATTTTTTGCCCGTTCTGCTCTGTCAAAACAATAAAAATAGAGAATACTATATAACAGGACTGGAATTAATATAAGACTATAATAAATTTTGTTTTTCATAAATTATCGTTTGTATTAATTTGTTTTATTATTTATTTTTCATGAATATTTTATAATAAACAGTCCAAAAAATGCATATCAGAATAAAAAACGTAATAATTGCAGTTTAAGAAAAATTAAAAAAGCCCTTATAAGTGGCTTTTTAAATGGTGTGCTTGGCGCGATTTTTCTTGGATTTGCTCCACGCTCACAGAAACTCACCTTTAAGCCTTGCGGCTTAGCCGGTTCGTTCTGTTCGCTATCCGGATTCACTTCGTTGCATCCGTCCGCAAATCCGCCGAACGCGCGACCTATCCCTTAAAATGTTTGATAAAACTATATACAAATCTTGCACTTAAAACTTTACAGCAATCTGTTTAATTAATTTATATATATATTTCATTAGTTCATTTTCAATAGTTTTTGTGTTATTTTCTTTGGGTACTGTAATATTAACTGATTGAATTAAGCCATCTTTTTTAATAATTTGATCATTATTTTTACTTACGATACCGATTATTACATCATATTTTTGATTTAACATATTTTCATGTATTTCTTCTGATTTAAGATTAATTTTATAAACAACCTTTATAGAAAGATTATTTGTGTTCTGAGGGATATCTATTTTATCCTTAAAGCCATGTGAATTTAACTCCTCTATTTGCTTTTGAAACTCTGCAGACGGCATTGCAACAGGTGCATTTATAGCTGAAGCTAATGCTGCAAATGCAATCCTATCAAAATTTTGTAATTTGACCTCATTGCCATCAATTTCAGCTTTTTCCGGGTTATAATTATACATATTAGCCTTGTTTGCACTTCGTGTCATTGTTGTTATCTGAACTATATCACGTTTATTGGGATAGTTGATACCATCAAGATAAGGTTTACTCATTTTACAATCAGCTAAACCATTAGCCGTTAAAATTACTTTGTAATCCCAAGTTGGTACTAATATTTCTTGCCCGGATTTTTCAGTTCTAATTTTTTTAAACACTGTTAAAATATTGCCCGATTTAAGATACCCGTTAGGATCTTCAAGAGTTAAATACTGATTATCACTTTTTTTTATCCTAAATTTAACATCATTAAACTGAATATCTTTTTGCATTGATGATGCTAATTTATTAAACAAATTTTTTGTTAAAATTTCCATATTTGCCTCATTGTTAAAGCGAATATTACTAATAACTTTGTTAATAATTTCATCATCAGCACAATTCGAATAAACAACTCTGGCAGACTTATCAAAAATTACAGCACAGGCAAGCATTGAATATTTATCTATATTCAAATAGTCTCTACCCGAGTTATATTGAGCATAAGCCGGATTTGTAAAATACAATTTTAAAAAATAATCAGGAGTTGTTCTATTATACAAATTATTATTTTTAAAATTCATATTTAAGGATACTAATGCAGACTGCATATCATAATATGTTTTGTCAGTTGTGATTAATGAAAATTCTGCACTATTTCCCAAAGCCGTTGAGAACAAATTATACAGTTTTTCATTGTCAAAATCGTTAATAAATAGGATTTTAGGCTTTTTTAGTTGTGTAATACTGCTGTTTACAAATTTAGTAAAATTACCGTCAAAAGATGGCTTACCGAGTATTTTTTCAGCAACTGAATAATTCAAATCAGAATAAATAATAGAAATCTGATTCATATTTTCATCCGTTAGTAAATCACCTTTAGCAATACCGCTTTCTAATCCTTTATTTAAGATATAAAGTTGTCTGTATGTATCAGTAATCTGTGCAGTAATATCAAATGGTTTAAAATCTGCGGCAGATTTTTTTATTACTTCTTCCAAAGTTTGTTCATAATTTTGTTTATATAAGGAGGTAATTTTTTCATTCCTATGCTCAACATCAGAATCTACTGTTGTCTCATACTTAAAATAATTTGTAACAGGGTTAGAATATAAAGTTTCCCCTGTAGCCATATTAACAAAATTAATACTCATTGTCAGCGGTAAATAAATATCCAACAAATTATCCGATTTTTGAACAGTGTATTGAGAAACTCTCGGAATATGAATATAAGCCGCAAACGTTTTATATTTTGTTTTATCAGACAGTTCTTTATTTACATTGGGAAAATATTTATCAAATTGATTTAAATAATCATGTATTAAATCTTCTCTATGATTTGATAAAATTTCCTGAAAAACAGTATTATTGATGTTTTTACTGGTAAATACCGCAGGCACAGGATAAACATTAAATTCTATAGCATTTGCGGCAATAGCTGAAAAAAATACAGCTATTGCCAATGTTACTAATTTTTTCATAAATTTTCTGTTCCTTTTTGATTTATAGGTGAAAATATAATTTGATTACCATTAATTTTGTAATCATAGGTTTTAAATTTATTTGAAAGATTTGACTCATATAATTTCATGAAAATAGCATCAGCTACGCTGTCCTGACCGGAATAATTAACTGTAAATTCTGCTTGAGTCGAATCAGAACTTCTTAAACTAACATTTTTTATACCATCTATATTTTGAATAGCCTTGTTTAATGTTATTCTTTCAACAGGTAAAAAACTACCTTTAATCTGAACAACATATTCTGAGCCATACATCATACGTCTTTTCCAATAATCCTGAATTTTTTTAGATAAAACTTCTCCAAGCTCATTACCAATTTTTTTAGCAACAGCACTTCTTGCTTGATCTGCCGAATTACCCGAAGCAGTTTCCGTAAATGTACCGGAAGCAATTACTTCTCCATCAACAGTGGAATAAACCTTTACAAAGACGTTGCCATCACATGTATTTCTGCCGGTATTTTCATTTTTACCGTTATCAGTAATATATGATACACCGATTGCAAAAAAATCAGCTTTTGCATCTTTACGGGCTGCTTCAACATATTTCGCAAGTTCAGCAGAATTTGCCAATTTATCAGAAGTTACAGACTGACCTTTAAAATACTTACTTTTAAATATATCATTATCTATAGCTCTTATATCATATGTTACAAAAGCTTCCTGTAAAGCCGGCTGGGTAAAGTTTAAATTTTCAGCTTTTGGAGACAAAACATCATATTCTTTTATATTCTGGAAAAATTCATTTTCATTTTTTGAATAATCTACAAAATGTCCGTAAGAAGCTTTATCTCCGGATGATTTTGAATAATTATACCTGTTAGAATTTGCTCCGCTGCCTCTGTAACTGTTATTATGGCTTCCTCCGGCATAAGCAGAATATCCGCCGCCGCCATAAACACCGGAGTAACCAGCAGATAAACTTCCACTATAGTTTCCTCTGCTTTTAGAATTTACATTATAACTGTTAGAACTGCTGCCGCTGCCTTTAGCACTTGCATAGCTGCTTGCTGAAGCTTGTTCATTATCCTTTAACTTTTCATCATATCCATATTTGTATGTTGTAACTTCTTTTGTCATAACATTTTTGGTTAAGTCAGAAGGTCTTGCAAAAAATTCATCAAGAACAATCATAATAGAATGAGCTCTAACCGCCTGAGTATTTAATGCAACACCTAAATCAGATAAAAGCGTTCTAAACTCTGTTTCATCAACCGTCAAATAAACTTTTGCAACATAATTATTATCTTCAACTTCTCCGGTATAATTCTGGTCTAAAATGTAAGAACTCGATTGAGATAATATATCATCAAATTTTTCTTTAATTTCGGGTCTGTCAGATGCATCTGCACCAAGTGTTCTATCAATTAAAATATTAATACCCGCCTTTAATGCATTTTCTTGAGCTTCAACTACCACTTGTCTTCTAACAGCATTGCTTAATCTTTCATCCTGTTTCTTACGAGTCTCTGCCTGTCTTGAGGCCTCTTTAATCTGCTGTGTTTGTAAAACCTCATAATCAGAATTCTTAGATTTTTTATTCATTTTAGAATCCTGCTTATATCTTACTGTCTTAATATCATATCCTGTAAGAGGTGCATAGCCTTTGCCCTCAATCTTTATCTCCACAGCATCAGCACAACAGTAAAAAAAGCCCGTCATAAGAATAGCCAATGCTATTAAAATTTTTTTCATAAACACTCCTTTTTATTATAAATAAGAATTTTTCAAAAAAAGGACAAGAAAAACTCTTGTCCTTTCTCAATTTAACATAATTATTAAAAATTAACTTTTTTTGCTTTTCCTGATGAGCTCTCAGGCAACTTTACTTCAATCCCGTTTGCTTTATTACTTGCAATTA
>CALVEX010000023.1 GCA_944326655.1 Candidatus Gastranaerophilales bacterium
CGCATGTTCAATTCCGCCGACATATTGGTCAACCGGAAGCCATTTATTTACTTTGTCTTTTGCAAACGGCATTTTATCATTTTTTGCATCCGAGTAACGTAAATAATACCAGCTTGAACATACAAAAGTATCCATAGTATCTGTTTCACGTTTTGCCGGGCCGCCGCAGCACGGGCAAGTTGTATTTACGAAAGTTTTTGATGTTGTAATTGGAGATTTTCCCACAACATTGAAATCAACATCTTTCGGAAGTAATACAGGCAGCTGATCTTCAGGCACAGGCTGAATACCGCATTTGTCGCAGTAAACAACAGGGATAGGAGCACCCCAGTATCTTTGTCTTGATACTAACCAGTCACGTAGCCTGTACTGAGTTTTAAATTCACCAAAACCGCCGTCAACCGCTTTTTGAGTAATAGCCTTTTTGGCTTCTTCATTACTCATTCCGTCAAATTCATTTGAATTAACAAGAACTCCGGATTCTGTATAGGCTTCCGTAAGTTCCCTCGCCCCTTGTGGGAGAGGGGTAGGGTGAGGGGTAATAACTTCTTTTACAGGCAGGTTATATTTCTTAGCGAAATCAAAGTCTCTTGTATCATGCGCCGGAACTGCCATAACAGCACCTGTTCCGTATTCCACAAGTGCATAATCCGCTGTCCACAACGGGAATTTTTCTCCTGTAAACGGATTTATACAATGAGTTCCGAGAGGTACACCCGTTTTCACTCTATCTGTTGAAAGTCTTTCAATCTCTGTCATTTTACGTGCATTTGCACGGTACGCTTCAACGGCTTCTTTATTTTCAGGAGTTGTTAATTTTTCAATATCCTTATATTCCGGAGCAACAACAAGATAAGTTATACCGTGCACTGTATCAGGTCTTGTTGTATAAACAGGAACTTCAAGCTCCGAGCCGTCCGGCATATCACAAACTTTAAATTTCAGGATTGCGCCCTGGGATTTGCCTATCCAGTTTGCCTGCATTGTTTTAACGTTATCGCCCCAGCCGGTAAGTTTATCCAAATCTGCAAGGAGCACTTCGGCATAATCCGTAATCTTTAAAAACCACTGGGATAAGTATTTTTTCTCGACAACATGGTCGCATCTCCAGCATTTGCCGTCAATTACCTGCTCGTTTGCAAGAACTGTTCCGCATTCTTCACACCAGTTTACTGCAGCCTCTTTTTTATAAGCAAGCCCTTTTTTATACAATTGAAGGAAAAGCCACTGTGTCCATTTGTAATAATCGGGTTTACATGTTGTAACTTCTCTGTCCCAGTCGTATGAAAGTCCGAGCATTTTCAATTGTTTTGTCATATAAGCAATATTTTCATCAGTCCAATTTTCCGGATTTGCACCGTGTTTCATTGCCGCATTTTCGGCGGGAAGACCGAAACTGTCCCAGCCCATCGGGTGAAGAACGTTATAACCGTTCATCTTTTTAAAACGGGCAATAACATCTGTAATCGTATAATTCCTGACATGCCCCATATGAAGCTTGCCTGAAGGGTACGGAAACATTGACAAAGCGTAATATTTTGGTTTATCGCTTGTATCAGGGGTTTTAAATACACCTTTTTCTTCCCAGATTTTCTGCCATTTTTTTTCTATTTCCTGCGGAAAATATGCATCTTTCATTCTTTTGTCTCTCCTAATCTACTTTAAAAATATTAGCACAAAAAAAAGTTTTTATGTATAATAAGATTATGAAAAAGTTATCCGTTTTATTATTTGCAGCTTTATTATTGGCCGGTAATACCGTGATTCCGGCAGAAGCGGGAATTTTTGCGGCTCAAAAAGCAAGAATTGAACAAAATAAAATTAACAAATCTACACTTAATGCTGTTAAAAATGTAATAGATCAACAGTCCGTTTATACAAGCAAATATGATTTAGAGGGATTAAAATCTCTTTATTCGCCAAATTTTGTAAATTCTGACGGATTTAACAGAGATGTTTATTTCAAACTGATTGAAGAGACCTGGAAAATTTATCCTGATATTGTTTACTACACGGATATTAAAAATATTGAATTCAGCGAAAATTACGCTGCCGTTCTTGTTGAAGAATCCGCAGTAGCAACTTCACAGGAAAATATAGGGGAATTTATTGCGGTCGGAGAACTTTATTCAACTTCAAAATGTATTTATTATCTGGAAAAACAGGGGCAAAAATGGCTTATCAGCTCCGAAAAAATTCTTGAAGAAACTTCGTCTTTAAAATACGGAGACGCAAGATATGTAAACATGGAACTCAGTGCCCCGAACCAGACAGGCGCCGGAAAAACATATACTGCGACACTAAAAGTTGACACCCCGCAGGATGCCGTTGTTGTTGCCTCAATAAGCAAAGAAAACATTGTTTACCCGCAACCACAGACCGATGAAGCTTTCAGGAAACTGCCTGACGATAATATTCTTGAACGTTACTTTACTTCAAATAAATTAAACGTCAATGAATACGCTGTTGCATCAGTCGGAATTACAAGGGCAGAAAACATTTCCGAAGATAAAATCAGAGTTTATATGGGCGGTTTAGCTTTTATAATGACAAGAGTCAACGTAATTCCCGAAAACAACTATGTAAAACTAGAAGACAAACAGACCGTTAAGGACAAAGAGGATGGAAAAGGCAAGTAAATTAATATATTTTGCAGTATGTTATGTATTTTTTATTTTTACCGATCTTTATCTCTCAAATATAATGGTTGAACAGCTTGTCGGCGGATACAAGCTGTCAAATCCGGTCTTCTCGCTCAATTACATAAAAAATACCGGTGCGGCATTCAGTATTCTTCAGGATGCAAGGGAACTTTTGATAATTTTATCAATGATAGCACTTGTTTTGCTTGCCCTGCACGTAATTAAAAATATTAAAACAATTTCTTTGAAAGCAATATTTTTTATTTCGGTTTTATCAGCCGGAATTGCCGGAAATCTGCATGAAAGAATTGTTTACGGATATGTGAGGGATTTTTTTCAGCTTAACTTTATAAACTTCCCTGTTTTTAATATTTCGGATATATTTATAAATATTGGTGTTATTGCGCTGATAATTTTGATACTCATTAAAAAGACAAAATAACAGGAGTTCCTGTAACACGAAAGTTCAGGATAACAAACCCATGATATTTTATATTGACGAAAATGACGAAAATAAAAGACTGGACTGTTTCTTATCGGAAATAACTCCGGATTTGTCGCGTTCAAAAATTCAAAATTATATAAAATCAGGGGCGGTAAAAGTGAACGGGCAGGAGAAAAAAACGTCTTATTCCCTAAAAGAAGGAGATAAAATAGAATTTGAAGCGCCGGAAAAAGAAGATTTATCAATAAAGCCGCAGAATATCCCGCTTGAAATAGTTTATGAAGATGAAAATATGCTTGTCATAAACAAACCTTCGGGAATGCTTACGCACCCTACAGTTTTGGAACGGGAAAATACTCTTGTTAATGCACTTTTATACAAATACGGAGATAATTTATCGGACATTAACGGAGAATTCAGACGCGGAATTTTGCACAGATTGGACAGGAATACTTCGGGACTTTTAATGATAGCAAAAAACAACAAGGCACATGAATTTCTCGCCGAACAAATCAAAAATCATACAATAACAAAGAAATATCATGCCGTAGTAAAGGGTAATTACGAACCCGATAACGATATTATTGACCTGCCAATCGGAAGAAACCCTAATCAGCCGCACAAAATGACGGTACGGGAAGACGGTAAAGAAAGCAAGACCGTTGTAAAAGTTCTGGAACGGTTTAAAGAGGCAACATATCTTGAATTAACCCTTATAACAGGCAGAACACATCAGATAAGGGTGCATATGGCCTATAAAAAACATCCAGTATTTAACGATACATTATACGGCGCGGGACAGAGCAAAGTAAAAACTCAGGAGCAGGTTTTGCAATCATATTATCTGAGGTTTACAAAACCCTTTGGAGATGAAATAATAGAGTTAGAAATCAAACCTGATGAAAAAATTACTAAAGTTTTAAAATATTTGAGGAGCTGAATAATGAAAACCATATCAATAATTTCAATACTAATTTTATGCGGACTGCTTTTGATGAACTATCAGGACACGGCGGGAGTAACCCTTTTGAGCAGCCAAATTGCCCAAATTCTGCATGTATCACCAAGGTCAATAACATTAAACATGTCCGTTTACACTCTTGTTATATTTTTACTCGGGCAGGCCTCGGCAATATTCTTTTTTGCCCCGCTTTACACATCATTAAAAGAAAAATATAAAGCCTACAAACGCGAGCTTGAAAAAGGGTCTATATCAAACAGTACAAGCGAATCAAAAATTGCAGTTCTGGAAAATAAAATAACCGTTCTTGAAAAAGCGCTTGATGATGCATTAAAAAACAGATAATAAATTAATACGTAATTGTCATTGGTAATGCGATTCTTCGCCTAATTGTCATTCTGAGGGCATAGTCCGAAGAATCTCATATCTTAGGCTCAGAATGACATATTTATGCTATTTTTGTGCACACTAAGATTACGTATTAATATAATCTTTTAACACAAAAACCTCTTTATGTGAAAGAGGTTTTTGTATTTGTTATGATTATTTATACAATTTATGCTGCAATATCAATCGGAACACCAGGCATCAGCATTGGATTTGAATAATATTGGGTATCATCTAATTCGTATCCGTTATCTTTCATTATTTTTTGAGCTAATTTCAAGATTTCTGCATCTGTTGGTTTGTAATCCTTATTATCTTTGTGGGCTTCTATCAATTCGTTCTTTGCAATATTCCAGAAACTGTCACCCTTCTGAACTGTATATTTACGTGGTTGATCAGATACAGGGTTTAGCGTTTGTCCAAACTGTAGATAATAAGCTGCTGAATCATCCGGCTGGGTGGTATTTTGCTCTGTGCTTACAGCCACATCATCCGCAACATCTTGTTGCTGCTGTGAAGGTTGTTGCTGTGAGGTTTGCTGTTGTGAAGGTTGCTGCTGGGCATTATCTACAGTTTCATCCTTTTTGCCGCCAAATAATGCTATGCAACCACCAATTACTGCAGCTGCACCCGCAGCTATTAAAGCAATTTTTCCTTTTTTACCTTTCGTTGCATTTTTAACTTTTGACCAGAAACCGTTTGATTTTCCTTTTGCGGGCGTTGGTTTTTCTGCTGCCGGTGTAGGATCTACCGGTTTTGTCGGTGCTGGTTCGACAGGTTTTGTCGGTGTCGGTTCAACCGGCGTTTGTGCTGCTTTTACTTTAGCTCTTTGTTTACCTTTTATTTGATTTTGTTTTTTATGTGCTTCCGCAATCAAACCCTGGCGGTATCTTTCAACCTGTTCTTCAAGCTTTTCACCTCTTAGACCTTGTTTAAGCATTACCTGACGATATTTTAAAAGTTTGTCCTGCATACTTTTCGGTAATTTTTCTTCTTGTGCTATAAGATCCGCATTAAATAGTCTGGCATACATGTCTTCCACTGTAGTTCTTGCCGCACCTGAGAGTGGTCTTGATCGTTTAGGGACCAACCCTTTATTTTGCCCCCATGTTTCTGATGCCTGCTGAGCTCTGTCAAAATACTGCTGAGCTTCCGGTGTAAGTGTCGGCTGTGGTCTAGCTGCTGCCGCTTGCTGTGCACGTTGTTTTATTTTTTTACGTCTTATATTTTCATCGACTTTAATAACACTTATCGGCGGTTCTTTTTCTCTTATTGGTAATACTATACCAAGTTTCCATTCATAATAACCCGATGGAATTTCTGAAACCATAATTTTTCTCCTTTTTATTTCTTCCCCGTAATATTTATTTCCAACAGCCAATACTGACTATTTTCTTTTTTTGTACAGATTTATCCGCACGCCAAAAACAATAATTTTTGTCGTTGCTATAAATCAATTTTTTCTTTTTATTCTTTCTGAAGTATTAAATCCCCTATGTATTTAATAAAAATTTCCGGCTTCAAAAATTGACATCAGAGCCCCCATCCACATCCTATCCTATCCTATCCTATGAGGCATTATAACCGGGTTTTAGCCATTTTAAAACTATTTTTACAATTCTTAATATTTGCCGATTACAAACTCGGTCGATAATTATTCCCCCCCCCCTTGACTTTTACAAAAAAATGACAATAAAAAAAGGGCTTTCGCCCTTTTTTAAGCTTCCTGTTTTGCTTCTTTCTGCTGATTGATTAGGTTTTGAAGTTTTTCTTTAATTTCATCGCCTTTTTTCTGCATATCAGAAACAACATCATCTGCTTTTGATTGAATTTGTTTTACTGTCTCATCGGCCCTTCTCATAGCGTCTTTTGCGCTGTCTGCAATCATTGCACGTGTTTCTTCGCCTGATTTAGGGGCAAGAAGAATACCTGCAATTGCACCGATTGCTCCGCCGACTATAAAACCTGCTAAAAATTTAGTTGCTGACATAATGACTCCTTTACTTTTTTTCGTTATTATTTTAACTTTACCTGATTAATTATTAATCACCATAAACGGCTATTTTTTAAATAATTTATAAGCTGTCACAAAACCGTTAAGCAGCCCGCCGATAAGACTTCCTGACACTGCTTTAGTTTTATCAATTATTTTGCCTACAGCAGATTTAAAATCTCCGACACCTTTATCCGTATTTCTGACTATCTCATTTATTGAACTCAGAGTAGTATTTAATTCCTGTAATGTCGGTTTTAATTCTGTATTAACAATAATTGAAGTCTGATTTAAGTTTTTTGCCAGTGTTGACAGGTCTATCAGAAGTTTTACCAAAAATCCGGCAACAACTATTAAAATTATGCCTGTTGCCCAGGTTAAAAAGGTTAACCCCTGATTTAGCGCAATTTGTGACATTTCCATTTATAAATTTCCTTTACTTAATTGTATTCTGTGTATTCATCATTGGTATCTTCAAGCTCTTTGGCTTTTTGAAGCTTTCTTGATTTTACCATATTATTAAATTTTCTCAATTGCCTTTCAAGCTTATATTTCATCAGGTCGATATTTTCAAGCGCCTGTTTCTTAGCTTCCTTAATTGCAGGTGAATTTTTTTCGTAAAATTCACAAGCTGCCTCTTTAATTTGGCGTCTTGATTCTTCGCCCGACTTCGGTGCATACAGAACGCCGGCTATAATCCCGCCGACAACACCTGCAAGCAGACCCATTCCGAACATTAATGATTTGTTTTTACTCATAATAACATAACCTCGTCTTTCATTTATTATTTTATCATATTTTTGTTAAGATTACAAGCTAAATCAGAAAATTGCCCGCTATATCTTGAATTACGCCCGCTAAATGATATGCTCTTGAATATCTTTTTGATTTTGACCTGAATAAAAACAACAGCAAATATATACCTATAATGATTAATATTTTATTAAATATTTGTTTTTTCTTATGACCAATAAAATCAATAAATTTATCAAAATTAGAACTGAAAGCAGTTGCCAGACATCTTGTATATTGAAGACAAACTTCCGCCAGAGGATTAAAGGCCTCGACACAATAGTTCAGGTCAACAACCCTTCTGTCCAGTTTTGTTATGAAATTAATAACAGTTACTGCTATAATAATCTCTGCTATAAAAATTATTGCGATAAATAAATACATTTCTCTTATTCTTACTTTTGTATTATATTATTAAAGGATAAAATATCCACAAAAAAAAGAGAATACGTCTAAAGGACTATTTATATGATAAATAAACTAAAATTTTACCTGTCATTAATAACTGCAAGATGTGCATATCTGGGGATAAAATTGCTGAACAGGTCTTCAGGTACCTCGTTTGCAGGGATGCTTGTCCTTAAAATCTGTCCGGATTTTCTTAAATTTTGTTCAAAATACATAAAAAAAAGAATTGTTACAATAACCGGCACAAACGGAAAATCAACTACATCCGGACTTATTGCGCATATTCTTGAAACAGCGCACCAGAATGTTATCCATAATCTCAAAGGTGCAAATATGCTTACAGGTGTTGCAAACGTGTTCGCTTTAAATATAAGACCATTCAGAAGATTTGATTATGCAGTTATTGAATCCGATGAAGCGTATCTTTCAAAGCTTTATGACTATATGCGCTCCGATTACCTTGTTGTCACAAATCTTTTCCGCGACCAGCTTGACAGATACGGAGAATTAAATACCACAGCAGAATTTATCAAAAATGCAATAGATAAAAACCCTGATTTAAAACTGGTTTTGAATGCGGATGACCCGATTGTGGCGACATTTAACAGAACAAAATACGCTGTATATTACGGTTTTGAAAATGTTGAATATAAATGTACATACGAACATAAATCAAATGCACCATCTGAGGTATTTAACTGTGACTGCGGAGAGGAACTTAAATATTCAAAACAATTCTTTGCCCAGCAGGGACATTACTATTGCCCGAAATGCGGCTACAAACGTCCTGAATGCAATTATCCCGCAAATGTCACCATATATGACGATTATTCGGTGATTAATATTGAAAACAGAGGAATTTCATTTGGTTTTAAAATAAATCTTGCAGGACTTTATAATGCTTATAACGCACTTGCGGCAATCTCATTCGGGTTTGAATGCGGGCTTAATCAGGAAGAAATTCAAAAAGCCCTTGACAGCTACCATGCAATTTTCGGCAGAACCGAAAAACGCATAATCAACGGAAATCCGGCCGTAATTCAGCTTATTAAAAACCCGACAGGAGCAAGCGAAGTTTTAAAAACAGTAGATTTAAAATCTAACATTGTAATTGCAATTAACGACAACTACGCAGACGGACGCGACATTTCATGGCTGTGGGACAGCGATTTTGAACAGCTTAAAAATGCGGAAAAACTTGTTATTACATCGGGAACCCGCGCAAACGATATGGCCACAAGGCTCAAATATGCAGGTATTGCGCAGGAAAAAATTATTGTTGAACCAAATATAAAAAAAGCAATTGATAAAGCGACAATGAATGGCAAAACAACGATTTTGCCTTCATATACAGCACTTTTAAAATTAACAAAAGAAAATAAATAAATGTCATTCCGAACATCGGATTGACTTCCGTGTTTCGGAATCTCATATACAAGGAGGTAAAAATGTTATTAGGCGTAAATATAGATCATATAGCAACATTAAGAAATGCAAGAGGAGGAGTTGAACCAAGCGTTGAAAAAGCCGCTGAAATTGCCGAAGAAAACGGTGCATCTTCAATTACAACACACTTGAGAGAAGACAGAAGACATATTAAAGATGAAGATGTTTACTCACTTATTCAGAAGCTTAAAACGCGTTTAAACCTCGAAATGGCAATGGCAGAGGATATTCAGCAGATTGCGCTTGATATAAAACCTTACTCAATCTGCCTTGTCCCTGAAAAACGCCGGGAAATAACAACTGAAGGCGGACTTGATGTTGCAGGACAGCTTGAAAAGGTTACAGAATTTATAACCCCCCTGATTGATGCCGGTATTATAGTGAGCCTTTTTATAGACCCTGATGAAGAACAGGTCAAAGCCGCCGCAAAAACGGGCGCACAGTTTATAGAAATGCACACCGGAACATATTCCGAATGCTTTGGCTACCCTGAAGAAGAACAAGAATTTCAAAAACTTAAAAAATCCGCGGAATTAGCACAAAACTTAGGGTTAAAAGTGAATGCCGGACACGGCCTTAACTATGAAAATGTTCACAGAATGCATGAAATACAAGGTCTTCACGAACTTAATATCGGTCACAGCATAATTTCGCGCGCCGTATTTACAGGTTTACCGGAAGCAGTATCAAAAATGAGGGATTTAATTAAATGAAATCAGAAAAAGAAATAGCCGAAGAAATGGCACAAGTAGTTGAACAGATGCGTCTTGACGACATTGAGGACAATCCGGATATCATAGACGAATACTTTGACTGCGACTGCTGCGGAGAAAATAAATGCCTTGCCGGTTCTATAGAATATGACGGCTACAGGCTTTGTAATGACTGCGTACTGCTTGCGGAAACAGGATTTGCCCTGAACAAAATAAAATCCGTAACCGAGCTTATTGAGGCAATAGAAGACAGACATCTTGAGGAACTTGCAAAATTTGTACGCGAAGAAGAAAAACGCGAGAATAATTAACACAGTAATTTTAACTAATTCTTAAGAATATTAAAAAGTATTTATCTAATTCTTTAGAATTAGAAACATTTCTTTACATATAGTTAAAAAGAATTAGTTTTGTGGTATATAATATATATACGGAAGATATAGGGAGCGAAACTAACAATACATATATAATTCATAAGCTTGACGGGTTTGAATCGCAACCCCGTCATTTTTCTTTATTA
>CALVEX010000024.1 GCA_944326655.1 Candidatus Gastranaerophilales bacterium
TCCATTCCGGATGCTCAAGAAACATATCGTAAGATGCGCAGCTTGGCATATCAAGCATTACCTTAATACCGCGTTTATGGCATTCGTCTATGAAGGCTTTAAACTGTTCCTTGTCGCTTCTCGGGTCATTTTTATCAACCAAATTCGGGTCAATTGCAAGCATATCTTTCGGAGCATAAATTGAACCGGCTGTTCCCATAGCTTTCATTTTTCCCGGCGGGTGAATAGGAAGAACATGGAGTGTATTAAATCCTTGAGCTTTTACTTCATCAAGTCTCTCAATTGCATTCAGGAAGGTTCCGTTTTGCTCGTTTCCGTCAATATAGTCGTTGCCGTTTGTATCTTTTGCATTAAATGTTCTCATGACAATAGCAAGAATTTTAGCTTCATTATTCTGCACCATTGTTCTGAAGTTATTGTGATAATTAACCGGAGCGGTTGTTTCAGATTTTTTTACAGCAGGAGTGTTTATCATTGCAAGGTTATTCAAGTATGCATTCAAAAGTCCCGAATTCGTATTTACGGCAGGTTTAGATTCGGAATTTTTGCTGCTTTCAAACGAATTCGGCTGTATTTGTTTAATTTTTTGAGCAATTAAGTTTGTTGTATTAATCATTTTTTATCACCTGTAACTGGCGGGGTTTTCATCTTTCCAAAGAAGAATTGCGCCAAAACTGTAACTCCAAGTAATGCGGCACCGAAGCCGCCGAATATTTTTAGCCATTTTTTATTGTTATAAAGCTGCTGGCCTCGTTTATAGAATAGTTCATCAGTAGCAATACCGGTCAACAGGAATTTAATATCAGAACCTGTTGTTTTTGCCTCTCCTATCACATGATACGGTTTTGCAAAATATTTGTCTCCGCCAAGTATTTCAAGAATTCTGCTTCTGTATGTGCCTACTTCATCGGCGATACCTGAATTTTTAAGTATATTCATTGTGTCCGGATGCATACCATCTTCAAACATAAGTCTCATTGCATCTTTGTAGAAGAATTTATCTCCGGGTATATCTGCTAATTCACTTGTTTTACCGTAGAATTGATATATAATTTTCCCGTTTTCTACTTTTACGGGACCTGTTGATGTATTTGGCTCAGGATTTCTGTGCATATAGAATTTTGTTGCATGATCAGAGGAATGCCCTTCAAGAGTAATGATTTTACAAAGTTCAATTAATTCTTCTTTTACTTCGGTATATCTACCCTGTAATGCAGGGCTGGCATTTGGATCAGAAGCCATTCTTCTGTAGAAGTCAAGATTATTAATCAATCTGTAGAATGAACTTTTTACGCCTAAGAGTCTTTCTTGAACATATACTTTTTGAAGTTGTTTTGCAGTTCCTACTATATCGTTGGCGTCCACACCCGCAATTGCATTAGCTGTTCTTTCAAAACCAAGGTTGCGCAATTGTTCTGCGAACTTGTCAAAAACAAGATCAACTTTTATATTATACGCGGTGTTTCCGCCATTATTAGATAATAATGGTGTAGACATATCTGTTTTGTTAATCTTTCTGTTGATTTCAGCAATCTTACGGATAATTTTTTCCATTGCGGTCTCATAAGACTTTTTGTCAGATACTATATTTTCAATTTTTTCTCTGAGCATAGCCCCCATAAGAGTTCTGTCGTTTCTTGTATTTGCAATGTCTTTAGATGTGAAGCCTAATGCTTTTAATACTTCAGTTGATACATCATTCCAGTAATTTGCAATTACGGTTTCCGGAGCAGCTCCGACTTTTCTCAAAGCATATTCATCCAGTGCAAATTGTTTCATATTAAATTTGTCTATAAATCCGGCAACTTGTTTTAGTTTTTCAATGATATTATTATCAAGAACACTTGATAACGCTTTAGAAAGAACAATTTTAACGGGATTTGAATTCTTATCTTTTGTCATATTGTTCATTACAAGTTTACGAATAAAGCGCAGGTCTTTTGCTTTATCAGGATGTGCAGTGTTATAAGCTCTTGTATTGGTGTCAATAAGTTTTTTAATCGTATCTGTAACAGTGCCGAATTCAACAGACTGTATATCTTTCCCGAATGTGTCGTTGTTTTGCAGTGCTTCTATAAGAGTTTTTTCATCCGGTATAACTGCTTTTAGGAATTCCTCATCGACATTTGGAATTTTGTCTTTAAACACTGTCTGTAAATTCCCAATAATTTCTTTTACGCTGCTATCCTGAATTTTATATGTTTCCTTGCCAAAAACAATATTGTCTAAATCAGCCTTGAAGCTTTCTGCGGTAACAGGATCCATATATCTGGTAATAGTAGAGAATATAGATTCTTTCAGCTCTTTATCTAACGGTTTATTGGCATTATTTTGCAATAATTTTGCCAATTCCTGTCCGACAGCAGTATTTTTATATTTCGTCTCAGCGTATTTATCCAAATCTTTCAGAATTGCGTCAGCAGCTTTGTTGTTTTTGTTATCAAGATATTTTAAAAGATAAGGTTCTGCCATATTACAGATTAAACCGCTCATTATGGGGGTTGCAAAACCTGCTGTCAGCATCCATAAAGTATTATTTTGGATACCTATTTTTTTCATTTTTTCCTGAATAAATTCCCGTCTGTTAGGAATATCTTTAGGAACTCCAAGCCTGTCGCCCATTTTATTGATTTCTTCATCTGTATAAAGATCCCAAGGAAGGAATTGAGGATCCTGATAAAATGGTTTCTTTCTTCCAAAACTGTCTTCATATTCTTTTTGGACATTTACCCCGTGGATTAAATATGCAGGCAGTTGTATTGCTATTTTAGGCCATAGCGCCATTGAGCCTAAGAATGAAGCCAAACCTACAAATTCCATTCCCTTTGTCATAGGGGTCTGTTTTCTTGTGAATAAATAACCTGCAATCGCCAAACTGCCTAAAAATAAACCAAAGTCATTTAATTTCCCGAGCTCATGATCGTTAGCCTTTCCACTTACGGCATGTTTTAAAGCTTTTGCATCATAAATCATATCTTTTACCATCATAGCAGGAGCATTAAATATGTTTCCTTTTATCAGCCGCCCTTTGCCTTCAAGAGGTTTGATAAATGTTCTGTTGTCAAGTTCTCTTTGAATATCAAAATCAGGCACAGGTTTTTTAGGCATTTCCTGACGTTTTGCAGGCTGCGTGTTAATGACGCCTGCAGGCTTGGCTGCTATGTAATTTTGGATTAAATTTGATGTCATATTAGTTTACCACATGCTTTTCGTTTGGTTGTATGATATCCGTTGATTTCGGAGCTTTTTTAACTCCCGCAACAGTGTTGACTACCCCGAGAACTGAAGAAAGTGCTGCAGCGCCAAGGAGAATTTTCCCGGCATGTTTTGTTATTCCGGAGCCTTCTCCTTTATAAAGAGCTTTCGCACTTCTTACAAAACTTTTACCGAATATTTTTAATGATTTTCCGAATTCCTGAGTTTTCCAGAATTTAAATGTCATTGCATTAAAATATTCTTCCCATGGTTTTTGGAATGCAAGAGCAACACCTGTTGCAGCCCACATATATGAAGAGATACTTTTTGCAAGATTGGATTTTACGATAATTTCTTTTATTCTTGGTTTAGTTTCCTGGTCGGAATCATTCAGGTTTTCACCCATATTTAGTTTCTTTGCAATCTTATCGTAACGGAAATTTCTTTTTTGCCCCTTTGTTTCATCTCCGTATAACAAATCCCAGCGCGGGAATTCAACACTTTCGAATACTTTATGATATTCGATGCTTGTTATATCGGTATCGTTTATGTTATCAGGAAGTTCGTAAATAACTTTTGCATAAGGACGGTCAGTGTCAACTCCCGTAAGCATATTTACAGGACGGCTGATTAACTGTTTGGATGCATTTTTTAAAATTCCGTAAAATAAAACACCCAGCGCCATTTTTTGTCCGATTTTTGAAGCCTGAGCCCTGTCAAATGCCGAAAAATACTTATTAGCAAGATTGAATACCGCCATTAATGTTGCACTTCCTATCAAATAAGGAACTGTTCCCATTGTTAAAAATTCGTAAAAATTGGCGTTTCTGCTTCCTTTTAATCCTTTTGCCGGATACAAAGTAAAGGCATTTGTTAATTTATCCATGCCTATGCGTAAGTTTGTTACGGGATTATTTGACAGCAATGTGTCATGATCATATTCAAGAGTCTTCTTATTCTTGTTATTGCTGTCAGCAGAAAAATTTATGGAATTTTTTATGTTATTAATCGGTAAAATCATCTTTACTCCACACACATAGACTTAATATTAGAATACACGTGAATATTATTTTTTGTTAGTCATGCTTAAATTTTTACATTTTTTAACAATTTGTTTAACCGTAGATTGTGAAGAAAACAGCAGTAGCAATTCCTGCTATAATGCAGTAATAACCAAATATCGCAAGTGAAAATTTTGATATAAATTTCATAAAATATTTGATGCATATATAGCCTACAATTGCGGAAACAATAGTTCCTGCGGTTATTGCTTCCCAGTTGTACTGCATTGCTTCATGGATGTCGATTTTTATAAGCGGATAAACCATTGATGCGCCCAAAATAATAGGAATGCTCAGAAGAAAAGAATATCTTGCCGCTGTAATTCTGTCCAGTCCGCAAAACAATCCTGTTGCTATTGTCCAGCCGGAGCGCGAAAATCCGGGAAGCGCTGCTAATCCTTGTGCAAGCCCGATAAATATTGATGTTTTTAAATCTACTTCACACTTTTTTTCTTCAATTTTTTTTGATTTATATTCGCTGTACAAAAGAGTAAAACCTGTTATGAAAAGCAAAATGCCGACAATTGCCGGTGCATAAACAAGCTTTTCAGCTATTTCATTTATTGGAAGTGCAAGCGCAACCGTGACAACTGTGCCTAAAATTATAAACAGTCCGAGTTTTGCTTCATTATTTGACCAGTTTTTTGTTTTAAGAGCATGCCACATTGCTTTTAAAATATTTGCAATATCCTTTCTGAAAAATATTAATACGGCAATTAATGTTCCTAAATGCACCATAATGTCAAAAAATACTTCTTCATTTGAGGTTTGGACAATTTCAATGCCTTTGAAAACTTTATAAAAATTGGATGTGAAGACAAGGTGGGCTGAGCTTGATATCGGCAAAAATTCGCTCAATCCCTGTACTATTCCCATTAATATTGCCTGTATAAAATTCATTTATTTTCTTCTCCCTATATATAAATATCAGTCTTCTTCAAAGTAGCTGCAGCATGATGTTTGTGTTTCCCAGACAGTTACTTTGCTGAGTTGAACGACCCTTTCCTTTAACTTATTATAGATAAACATTGAAATCATTTCGCTTGACGGACTTTCTCCTTTAAATTCCGGAAGATTATTCAAATCTTTATGGTCGAGAATGTCTAAAACAGTTTTTAATTCTTTTTTCAAAACTTTATAATCAATAAGTATATTGCTTCTATCAAGAGTATCCCCTTTAACGAACACTTCTACCATCCAGTTGTGGCCATGCTGGTTTTCGCATTCCCCTTCGTAATTAAGAAGATGATGTGCTGCAGCAAAAAAAGCCTGAGTTTTAATTTCAAACATTTTTTATATCCCCTTTTTTAAAATATAATCACAAAATTCTCTAACTGCCCCGCGTCCGCCGTTTTTAGAAGAAATAAAATTTGCAATTTCTTTTACTTCATCAACAGCATCTGCTGGGCATCCTTTTAAACCTACTTTTTCTAAAATACAAATATCTGGAAGGTCGTCGCCCATATAGGCAATTTCATCAAATGAAATATTGTATTTCTCCATAATGCCTTCTAGAGTTGAAATTTTGTTTTTTGAGCCTTGATGAAGCTCTTTAATGTTTAAATTTTTTGCTCTGTGTTCAACGGTTCCGTTGTTTCTTGCAGTAATAATTGCGGTAATAATTCCGGCATTATTTAAGTTAACAATACCCTGGCCGTCTTTAGCATTAAAAGTTTTATATTCATGACCGTTTTCGTCAAATGTAAGGCTTCCGTCAGTCAATACTCCGTCAACATCAAATGCCGCAAGTTTTATTGTCATTTTATGCTACCCCTGCTTTCAAAAGGTCATGGATATGAATTACACCGATAGGTTTGTTATTTTCATCAACAACAGCAAGAGCTGTGATTGAATATTTTTCCATCAAATTGAGCGCGCTTGCCCCGTAATCTGTTTTAGAAATGTGTTTCGGATTAACAGACATTACATCTTTTGCAAGAAGCGGCCTGATATTCTGGTATTTGATAAGAGTTCTTCTTATGTCGCCGTCTGTTAATACTCCGGTAAGTTCTCCCGCTTCATTTACAATCATTGCCATACCGAGTTTCTTTTCAGAAATAAGTTCAATCACCTCCGCAAAAGAATTTGTCTCTTTTGCAATCGGAAGTTTAGCGGGTTCTGTAAGCATTAAATCAGCAACTTTATAAGTAAATCCTTTACCTAAAGCGCCTGACGGATGGAAGATAAGGAAATCTTCTTCAGAGAATCCTCTTTTTTCTAAAAGACATACAGCAAGTGCATCTCCCATTGCAAGAGTTGCGGTTGTACTTGCGGTTGGAGCTTTATTGAGCGGGCAGGCTTCTTTTTCGACGGAAATATCAAGTGTAACATCTGATGAATGTGCGAGTGTGGAATTCATTTTTCCTGTCATTCCTATCATTGTAACTCCGAAACGCTTGATAAGCGGGAGAAGATTTAAAAGTTCCTGTGTTTCGCCGCTGTTTGAAATTGCTATTACCACATCATTGCGGGTTATAATCCCGGAATCTCCGTGTGTACTTTCTGCCGGGTGCAGAAAATATGAAGGGGTTCCTGTGGAAGTCAATGTTGCTGCTATTTTTCTCCCGATAAGCCCTGATTTCCCCATACCTGTTACGATTACACGTCCTTTGCAGTTGTATAGTATATCTACGGCTTTATCAAAATCTTCGCCGATATTATTTTTCAGGCGAAGTATAGAATTAGCCTCAATGTCAAGTACTTCTTTGGCAAGTTCGTTAATTTTACTGTTGCTCATAGTCATTGTTTCCATTTCCTAATCCCCCATCAATAATGAAATTATATAATAAATATCATTTAAAAGTATTAAATTAACCAAAAATATTTAATTTTTGTAAAAAAAAGACGAGGAATTTAATATGATTAAATATTTTGACTGTAATAAATATAATTATAATAATCTTTCACAGCAATTTAAAAACTATGTAAAAAAAAATAATTGTCCTGAAATTTTTGTAGATTTATCAAATATGAATATTATTGATGCCATGAAATTTATTTTGTTGTCTTCTGCATACCATTATAGTAAATATCCGTCAGGAAAACTCAAATGTCATGTAGCATCTGATGAAATTAAAGATTATATTAAAATCTTTACAACTGCTAATTTGGAATTAGTTTAAAATTAAATAGCAAAAAAAATTTTTACGGGTTTTAAATAAAACATGAGCATGCTAAAAGTCGGCGGGTTAGATAACAGGATTATTTCTCAGTCGGTTCAGGATAAGGGAAATCGGCCACTACCCGATAAAAAGGATAATTTAAATAACACGAAAAAAATGACGGCTGCACAAAAAATATTAGCAGGTGCAGCTGTAGTTGCTGCTGTTACTGCTGCGGGCATTCTTATATATAGAGGTAAAAGTGTAAAAGGAAATTCAGGGACTTCAAAACATTTAGAGCGGGTTAATGAGGCTGCAAATACTGTAAAGCAAAAAGTTATCAGTGTACTAAATGAAGAAGATGATAAACTTATAAGGTCTGCGGAAAGAAATACACGTACAAAAATTTCTGAACTTTTTCGTTCATTCAGAGATGATTTCAATCGTGTGCCACAATTTGAAAATCGTATTAATACCTTTGCGGATACCGCTGTACCTAAAATTGAACCGGATATAAGAGCTTTGGAACCGGATGATTTTCAAACTGTAATGACTTTTTTGAAAAGCAAGCAGCGTGAAGATATCACTCCTCTTGATGCAGCCGGAATGAGAAGAATTGATGAACTTATTGAAGATGCTGTGCCGCTGCAAAATGAAACTGTTGTTTACGGTAGTTTACGTACTCAAAAAGCCTGGAAAGATTATGAGCATTTTGATTTTGTTAAAGACCTTAAAGAAGGAAATATAATCAGAAATGATATACATGTTTTAACTTCACGGGGGTATGATGATTGGCTTGCTCAGGCTGATCCTTTTAATTATTCAGGTTCTGAAAATTGCGGCTATGTATTGCGTATTGCTCTGCCCAAAAATACAAAAGGTTTTGATTGCAGAAGATGCTTTGGAAGAGATTCAGATTTGGGGATTAATGCTCTTTATATTTTGCCTAAAGGTGCCGAATTTAAAATTAATAATATAGATAATGAATCAAGAATTATAGATGTTCAGTATCTTTTAAAATAAAGTTTTTATTTTTATTAATATTGTGTTATAATTAATCCATATTTTATTAATGGCATTTATAAACGAGGGGGTTTTATGATTGAACAACTGCATACCATAGTTCAGGCTCACAGTGTTGCAATTTCTGCTGCTGTTTTAATAATCGCTTACATATTTATTGCGCTGGAAAAGATCCCTAAGGTTACTATTGCGCTTGTTGGGGCGGCCATAACTATTGTATTAGGACTTGTAAGTCAGACAAAAACTATTGACGGGGGGCTTGACCCTCATTATTTTATAAATTTTGTTGATTTTAATGTTGTTTTTTTGCTTGTATCAATGATGATAATAGTGAGCATTGCTGCAAAAAGCGGGATGTTTAACTGGATTGCAAACAAATTTTTGATACTTACAAAGGGGCATCCGGTTGGAGTGTTAGCTGCTCTCGGAGTTTTTACTGCTGTTGCTTCGGCATTTCTGGATAATGTCACAACAGTAATTCTTGTAATGCCTGTTACTTTTTTCATTGCGGAAAAACTTGATATAAATCCTGTCCCTTACCTTTTGACTGAAGTATTTGCGTCTAATATAGGCGGCACAGCGACTTTAATCGGTGATCCCCCGAATATTATTATCGGGAGTGCAGCCGGATTATCGTTTATGGACTTTGTGAGAGAGTTAACTCCGGTTATTGCCGTAATTATGGTTGTGGTTCTTTTTGTTTTGTGGTTGTTTTTTAAAAAAGACCTCCATACAACGCCTGAAAAGATGGAAGCTGTTGCAAATCTTGATAATTCAAAAACAATTACAGATTTCCCGTTGATGATAAGAAGTGCAATTGTTCTTGTGCTGGTTATCTTAGGTTTTGTGTTCCATGATATTACACATATTGAAACATGTGTTACGGCAATGCTTGGGGCAAGTTTTTTGTTATTATTTGAAAAACCGAAAGATATATTCTGTGAAGTTGAATGGAATACAATTTTCTTTTTTATAGGTTTATTTATTATAATAGGCGGCCTGGAGGCATCCGGTGCTATTGCTCTTATGGCAAAATGGGTTTTAAATGTTACCGAAGGCTCGCAATCTGCCACGGCAATGATTATTCTCTGGGCATCCGGTATAATTTCCGGAGTAATTGATAATATTCCTTATACAGCAACAATGACTCCGATGCTTTTGGAAATCAGAAACGTAATGGGTACTGAATACACATATCCTTTGTGGTGGTGCTTATCTCTTGGTGCCTGCCTTGGCGGAAACCTTACTATTATAGGGGCTGCTGCTAATGTTATAGTGTCGGAAACTTCGGCTCATCACGGTCATAAAATAACATTTATGCAGTTCTTTAAATACGGTTTTGTTGTAATGCTTATATCGCTTGTATTAAGTTCGGTATATATCTGGATGAGATTTTTACACTAATTTATAAGAATAGTTATAAGAAAGGAGTAATTATGAGGAAATTTATTAGGAATTGTGAATTCGGGGGGGGGGCACTCTAGGCTTTGCCGGAGGTTCAGAGGTCAAGAAGGCAAGAGGACAGGCCAGTTACGTTATCCTGAATATCGTTCTTCCCGTCATCCTGAATTTATTTCAGCATCTCTTATATGGAAGCTCGGAAGATAGGAGGGTAGGAAGATATGCCATTATCGGTGAGCGAAGCTCACATGGTATTTGTCATTGCCAGCGTGTGCAACGACCGTCGCAATCGCATAATATCACCCTCCCCTTGTATTCCCCTCCCCTCAAGGGAGGGGATATGGAATTCCTTCCCTTAATAGGGAAGGTTAGGATGGGTTTCAAACAATCTGAACCTCACCC
>CALVEX010000025.1 GCA_944326655.1 Candidatus Gastranaerophilales bacterium
TACATGAACTTGGGCACGCAATAAATGCTAACAAAGGGAAATTTTTAAGATTTTTACAGAAATCACGCAACTATGTTTCAGCCGTTCCGACAGCACTTTTATTGTTAAACAGTGCAATCCCGCAAAGAAAAGATAATAAAAAGAATTTTGTAGAAAGGAATGCAGGACTTATAGGTTTTGCATCATTCCTGCCGACAATCGTGGAAGAAGGGCTTGCCTCAATAAGAGGTGTAAAAGCGGCAAGACAAACTTTAGGCAAAGCCGTTAATCTTGCTCCGCTGAAAAGGAACTATTTCTTTGCCTGGCTGACCTATGTAATAGCCGGTATAGGCTTAGGAGTAGCAGCAAAACAGAGTTTGTTGAGCAGCAAAGAATAAGCGCCCACTATGCTGCAATATAAATTAAAAAAAATAAGGGATTTATATCGCAGTTTACACCAAATATGGTAAAAAAGCGTCACCCTGAATTTGTTTCAGGGTCTAACAAAATAGAGATTCCGAAACACGGAGGTCAATCCGACGTTCGGAATGACATTATGACTGTATTTTGGAGACATTTGGTGTAAACTGCGATATAAATCCCAAAAATAATTGCTTGACGTGAAATTTTATTTATTCTACAATTAATTTTGCTTGAAAATTAAATACATTGGCCGTCGGGATGTGGCAAGGTCTCCGCATTTTCGATTAATTATCGAAAATGAAGGAGGGACTTGGTAGCGTCGCTACCAAGCAAGTCAAAAGACCGACAAATAAAAAAGATATCTCGGGATGTGGCGCAGCTTGGTAGCGCACCTCGCTTGGGACGAGGGGGTCGCACGTTCAAATCGTGTCATCCCGACCATTTATTAAAGCTTGACTAAGGTCAAGCTTTTTTTATTCATATACAGAAACAAAACAATTACATATACTTAATAGGCTTAAACCTACAATATCCATTTTCTTGATGTATGCAAAACTCTTAAAATATAAATAATTTGATTTCTTACCTGATATGGAACAATATAAGGATATTTACTTATAACAAGTTCTCTTGTCCTTAGAACTCTTCCTGCCCTGCCTGCAGCTGGATTTACAGTCAATATTGTTTCCATTTTTTCAATAATATGAGAGATAACTTCTTTCGCTGCTTCTTTGTTATTTTCATAAATATATTCCCTGATAGAATTCAAATCATTCACTGCAGATTTTGAAAACTTAATCTCATATTCCACTATTGAATGCCCCAATCTTTTTTAACATCTTCTACCGACATAAATTCGCCGTTATCAATATCTTTGATACCCTGTTGAATTGCCTGAATCTGCCATGCTTCAATATCAAGATATCTTTCTATTGCATCAATTGCAAGATAAGCTTTTGAACGTCCTGTAGCATGCGCAAGTTCTTCAAGTTTTGATTTAGTTTCTTTGGGTAATCTTAATGAAAATTGTTCCGAAGCCATAAATACTCCATGTATTACAATATAATACATTATAACACATGGTAATACAAAAATCAAGTTACTCATTAAAATTGTTACATATTAGGCAGCATGGGGCCTTTATAGTATTCATACATTTTCATAACATCGTCAGGCAATTTTCTTCCTGCACACAAAGCATTAAAGCATTCCGCAACAAATTCTTTAGGATTTGTTTGTGCATACCAAGATACCAGTCCTGCCAATTTTTGTTTTTCAGGGTCAGATGTAAACAATTTTTGCGATTTCTTTGATAAACGGCCCCACATAGAATCTTTTAATGCTGTATTCATAGCATGCAAATGATGTCCCATTTCATGGAAAAGAAGATCAAACTTGCTGTTTCCGCTGACTGTTGCAGTGCCTGAGAGCGGATTTACATCAACAAGCAGGTCTAATATTCTTTCAGTTTGTTCTTTTAATTCCTTTTCTCCAAGCCTTGCATAATCATCTATATTTACAGAAATACCATTGTTCTTTAAAATCTCCACAGAATTAGCATCTGTAAATATTTTATTTTTCAGTATTGAAAGTTTATTTTTTCCAAAATATTTAAATGACTCAATATAATCCCTAAGTAGATTTATACCGTTAAGTGCATCAAATCTTGTAAATTCTTCTGATTCATTTAACATTTTTTTACACAATTTTAGGATTTCAGAATATACTTCTCGGTCTGCGCCTAAACTGTAACCGCCGATAATTTCTCCGGACTCATTAAATTCAGGGGCTATAATTTGTTCTACAAGATTTTTAAATGTTGTAGGTGCATTATCAATACCATCTTTATTGAATGCTATAGTCGAATTTTTTCCATCGTGGCTGAAACTGTTACACCAGCCCATTGCGACTCTGCCGGAATCTTTCGTGAGTTTTGCTGTTTCCTCCGGAGTAGAAAACCTTAAATTTTCAACAATATTAGCCTTACCCTTAAAACGGTTATTAATATTTACCAAACCTTCATTTACCCAGTTAGCAAATTCTAAATCATCTCCAAAATCAAAAGTTTTGATTCCAAAATGTTTCTTTGCAAATTCAACTGCTTCTTCCATTGTCTGGGCAGGCATAAATTCGATATGTTCTGCGAAATTCGCTGGTTTTAAAGTTCTCCCTTTAGATAGTATCGCGGCTGTAATAATCCCGCCCAGTGCTAAAATTCCTGCGCCTATACCGACTTTTTGTCCTGTTGAAAGCTTTTTCTTCTCTGTTTTCTCCTGTTTTACAAATTCATCAGGCTGGGAAATGCTTAGAGCTGCCCCCCCCTGGCTGAAACGCTTGATTTACGGCAGTATTAGCCGTAAATTTCACATTATTTCCAACAGTTTCCAACATAATTTTTACCTTTCGCTTTTTTTATATTTATATAAAAACATGAACACAAAAAAAATTGCCATATAAAATTTCAAGACAAAAAAGAATGTTTTGCAGAACTGTAATGCTGAATTTATTTCAGCATCAAATATTTTAAAATTTCCAAAATAGGAGATCCCGAAACTAGTTCGGGATGACTAAAGTAGAAGATATATACGTCATGCTGAACTTGTTTCAGCATCTCTATGTTTATCCTGAAACGAGTTCAGGAAGACAATTTTATACATATAATAATAGTTGTATAAATTTTACAATTTATTGACTTGACCTTATTTTTATAATAAACTTCTGGAGAAGAGATTTTACACTATTAAATGAGGATTAGGGAAATTGGATTTTACAACTTTAACTATTGAAGCATTAAAAGCATTGGCTTCACTTGTGGGGAATTACGGGCTTGCAATTATATTATTAACTGTTGTTATAAGACTTGCTATGTGGCCTCTGAACGTATCACAGCAGCGTTCTATGAAAATGATGCAGAATTTGCAGCCCAAAATTAAGGCTATTCAAGACAGATATAAAAGCGACCCGCAAAAAATGCAGCAAAAACTTATGGAATTTTATAAAGAACATAAGTTTAACCCTATGGGCGGATGCTTGCCTTTATTAATTCAATTACCTATATTCATTCTTTTATATTCTGCTTTAATGAGTCCGCAATTTATCCAAATTGCAGGTGATACCTCATTCGGATTTTTAGGAAGACTGGATACCACTTTAAGAGCTACTGCAGGACGTTCTTATGACGGAACTTTCGGAGTTTCTCAGGGCGATACATTTACTTTAGGTAAAACAGCAACAGTTTACTTGCCAAATGAAACTTTAGAAAACGTTAAAGTTAAAGACCCGGCCAAAGCAATTGAAATTCAAGGGGAATTTAAACCGGGTGAAAATGTGGATTTCAAAATCGATTTAGACCACCTGAACTTAAAATTTGCACAGCTTGACCAGATTGAAAAGGCTGAAATTGCTGTTACTGATATGTCTAACAAAGAAATCGAAAATATTACTTTCAAAAAAGAAGGAAGTATTCTTTCGGCATCTGTTCCGACAACAGCTGCCGAAAGAACTTTCCACTGGGATGTATTTATACTTATAGCCTTGTTTGCTCTGACAATGTTTGCATCTCAAAAAGTAATGATGGCAACCCAAAAACCTAAGGACGGCGCACTTGATCCGACACAGGAGGCCATTCAAAAATCTATGGGAACATTTATGCCCATTATGATTATCGGTACTTTTGTAATAATTCCTATTCCGGCAGGTGTTTTATTATATCTTGTAACAAGCAATATCATTCAAATCTTGCAGACTGTTATTGTTAATAAGCAGATTGATATGGAACATGAGCGTACAAAAAATATTGCCTCAGACAGTGATATTCAAGGGGCAAAAAGGATTGAGCCAAAAGAATAATTCGATATCTAGCTCCCGAAACAAGTTCGGGATGCCCAAAAACTAATCGTCATGCTGAATTTATTTCAGCATCTCAGGAATAAGAGATATTAAAATGTTATTATCAGAATACGACTACTGTTTACCTGAAGAATTAATTGCGCAAATGCCTGCGGATAAAAGGGAAAATTCGAGAATGATGGTTCTAAACCGAAAGGATAGGACCATTTCTCATAAGCATTTTTACGACATTGTTGATTTGCTTGACAGTAATACGCTCCTTGTAATGAATAATACAAAAGTTCTTCCGGCACGGCTTATCGGTCATAAAGATACAGGGGCTAAAATTGAAGTATTTTTATTAAAACAACACAACCCCTCACCCGAATTGCTAAATTCACAATGTTCATTAAGCAATTCTTCCCTCTCCCTCAAGGGGCGAGGGGAAAAAGAATACTGGGAAGTCCTAATTAAACCTTCCAAACGGGTAAAACCTGATACGATTATAAAAATCAGCGATGAATTATCGGTAAAAGCGATTAAACGATTGGAAGAAAACGGAGAATGGCTTGTTGAACTGATATTTGAAGGAGATAATGTTCTTGATGTTCTTAACAGAAACGTTCAGATACCGCTTCCGCCTTATATCGAAAGAAAAATTCCAAATGATGACTTGAAAAAACTGGATTTTGAAAGATATCAGACAGTTTACGCAAAAGATGAAGGTTCTGTTGCCGCACCGACAGCAGGTCTGCATTTTACAAAGGATATTTTACAAAAACTTGAGGGAAAAGGAGTTGAACTGGCTTATATAACTCTTAATGTCGGACTCGGGACATTCAGACCGGTTCAGTGCGAAAATGTTGAAAATCACAAAATGCATTCAGAAACCTTTGAAATTTCAGAAAAAGCCGCAGCACAAATAAACAGATCAAAAGCCGAGGGGAAAAAGATTGTTGCAGTCGGCACAACAACCGTCAGAACCTTGGAAACAGCATATCAAAAATACGGCTGTATAAAAGCCTGCCATGACCATTCCGAATTATTCATTTATCCTCCGTATGAATTCAAGGTTATTGATAATTTGATAACAAACTTTCATCTGCCGAAATCAACACTTTTAATGCTTGTAAGTGCACTTGCAGGCAAGGATTTTATATTTGAAGCCTATAAAGAAGCAATCGAAAATAAATATCGCTTTTTCTCATACGGTGATTGCATGTATATCTGTTAATAATAAATTTTTGTATCATCAGAGTTGTTCTAAGTTACCCACCCTTACTCCCTTCCTAATCAGGGAGGGAAACAAACTATTTATAAAAAATTTGCCCCTTCCTTGAATAGGGAAGGACGGGATGGGTTGCAAACGATAAAACTTCATATTAATTTTGCCTTTTATATAAAAATCATTAATTCAAATAGAGGATACGGAAAAATCGGATTGTATGTAAAATATAATCGGAGGAAGGTTTTATCTAAAGGGTAGAAATATGTTCTCACAATTTATTCAAGGTTTATTAAATACTGGCGGACAGACACAGGCAATGCAAAGATATGCCCAAATTGCCAATAAAGTTAATAATTTAACGGCATCTAACGAACAACAAAATCCTCTTGATGCTATTTATCCGAATAATAAAGTAAACAATACCCCTTCTTTTGAAAAAGTATTACAGTCTACAACAAAGTCAAATTTTGGAACACTTCTTTTAGATCCGCAATTAAAAAAAGTAAATGCCGATATAGTAAGACAGTCCCCCCAGATAAGCTTAACAAATGCTCTTGAAGAAGCAGCTGCAATTCAAGCAAATACACAGCCGGCAAATAAAGCCCAAATTTTAAATGTTGTATCGCAAATTTCCAAAAAGCATGGGGTAGATGAAAAACTTGTACAAGCCCTGATTAAGCAGGAATCAGGATTTAATCCCAATGCAAAATCAAAAGCCGGGGCAATGGGTTTAATGCAGTTAATGCCCTCTACCGCCAAAACACTAGGCGTAAAAGATCCTTATAATATAGTACAAAATGTTGAAGGTGGCGTTAAATATCTAAAATCGATGCTGGACAAGTACAACGGAAACATGATTTTAGCTCTTGCGGCTTATAACGCAGGTCCCGGGGCCGTAGACAGATATGACGGAATCCCGCCTTATAAAGAAACCCAGAATTATGTAAGAAGTATTCTGGCTAATTATTTGTAATAAACTGTCATGCTGAACTTGTTTCAGCATCTCAATAAATAAAGTAAATTCGTCATTCTGAGCCCATAATATGAGGTTCTTCGGGTCATGCCCTCAGAATGACAGTTAGGCGAAGAATCGCATTACTGTTATGTACGTCATGGGATAATTATGTTTGCATCAAATAACAATTTTGCACAAATTTGTTGTTTTTGCTACAATAAATTTAAAGTAGGAAGGGCAGCAAATGAAATTTTCACCATCTTTTAAAGTAGGATTGTTAACTTTACTTGCACTAATATTATTGATAGGAGTCGTTTTTAAGGTTAAAGGACGAACATTTTCATCAGCAGACAGGGTGGAAGTACAATTTAAAGATGTAAATGGCATGCGCCCCGGTGCCGGAGTTCAGATGATGGGACTTCGTGTAGGGCAGGTAGAAGAAATAACACCTGTTATTGACGGTGAAAACAGCTATGTTAAAGTCAAATTCGTTATAACAGAACCTAATGTTGATATACCGAAAGCTTCAATTCTTTCAATCCAGCAATCAGGGCTTATCGGTGAATTATTTTTGGAAATTACACCGCCAAAGACAAGAACTGTTTATGTGCCCATGCTTACAAAAGATATTCTCTATAAAGATGACAATGTTCAAATGAAACTTGACAAAAAATACTTCAATGTAGGTAAAATTAAAAATATTGAAGTTGTATCAAAAGATGTTCTGCCTTACGCCATAAAAGACACAATAAAAACCAACTTCGCATATAAAGTTGATTATGTTATAAACCTGCCGGGTCTTATTGTTCCGGAGTTTTTAAAGGGGAAGGTTGTAAAAGAAAACGGAACAAATGTTTTAAGAATATCAACGCTTGATGACGTTACTTTGCCTTATCCGACGCAGACTTCGCCTTATACTATTATAGAACCGATGAGAATAGCCGATTTCATGGATTGGCAATACAGAGCGGCTGAATCTTTGACAGAAACAAACAAAAAAATTAATGACCTGCTGTCAGATCAGGTTATTGCCGAGCTGAAAATGTCTGTATCGCATATAAATGCTTTAACCGGCCAGACAAGCGACACTATGGCAAAACTTAATGATCTGATTGACACTTCAAAAGGCGATTTAAACCAATTAATGATTATGATGGACAAAGCTACCACAGACTTTAATATGCTGTCTTACAATATCAATAACATAATCGGCGACCCGCAGTTTAAAACAACAATGATGTCAACAGCTGACTCTATTGATAAATTATCTCAAAATTTAAATAAAATAATCGGAGATGAAGAAGAAGCACAACAGATGGCAGAAGATATCAGGGCAATTACCCATAACCTCAATGAAATAAGCAGTTATGTAAATTCCCTGACCAAAGACGACCAGCTTAAAAACGATATAAACAGGGCTGTTGCAAATATAAACCAGGCAATGGTCGATATCTCGAAAGCTCTTGATGCAGTAAATAAGGTTACACCCGAGAATAAAACAGAATTAGAATCAATTGTTGAAAACACAAGAGCAACAACATGCAACCTGAGAAAATTCTCCGAAAAACTTAATAAGAGATTTTTACTCTGGAGATTAGTGTTCTAAAAGTTACCCCCTCTACCTTTTGGAGAGGGTAAAATTTCAATACGAACGCCTGTGAGTATTAGAAATTCGGGTGAGGGTAAAATATAAATGAACCTGAAAACGGAAATCACAAAAATTCACTATAATAAAGATGCAAAAGGTCTTGTTGTAAAATTACTTGAATTTGCTTCAATTTTTTACGGAATAGGAAGCGGATTAAAAAATAAACTTTACGACAAAGGTATTTTAAAGCCGCAAAAAGCGGATGCTTTTGTAATTTCT
Source organism: Candidatus Gastranaerophilales bacterium (assembly GCA_944326655.1). Classification (GTDB taxonomy): domain Bacteria; phylum Cyanobacteriota; class Vampirovibrionia; order Gastranaerophilales; family Gastranaerophilaceae; genus Stercorousia. The sequence continues at coordinate 8,281 of CALVEX010000025.1, forward strand.
GTCGGAAACATCACAACAGGAGGTGTTGGAAAAACTCCGGTTGTCTCGGAAATCGCTAAATATTTTATATCAAAAGGAGAAAAAACGGCCGTAATATCACGCGGATACGGCGGAAAACTTTCAAATAAAAATATCAACGTAATCTCTGACGGGGAAAAAATTTATTATAACGCACGGCTTGCCGGAGATGAACCGCTATGGCTTGCCGAAAACACAAATGGGGCAGTCGTTATAACATCCAAAAACCGATATAAAGCAGCAAATTATGCAATTAAAAAATTCGGGGTTACAAAAATAATACTTGATGACGGTTTTCAACACAGAAAACTGTATAGAGATTTAGATATTGTTTTGACTGACAGTGAAAAAGGTTTCGGGAACGAAAAACTTCTTCCTGCAGGCCCCTTGCGTGAAGGTACAGAAGCATTCAAAAGAATAGACAAACTTATTGTTGTAAGCAAAAACACAGACCATACACGAGCAGAAAAGCTTGCCAAAATAATGTCTAAAAAGATGAATATCCCGACATTTGTATGCAAGACAGAACCTGACTGCATTTATAATATAAAAACAGGCGAAAGACTTGCGGAGAATGCCGAAGTTACTGCAATAAGCGCAATAGGCCAGCCAGAGCAGTTTTACAAGTTTTTGAATAATTATAAACTAAAACAAACAATTTCATTTGATGACCACCATATCTATACGGAAGATGAAATCCCGAATGGAATTGTTGTTACAACAGAAAAAGATGCGGTAAAAATGCAGAACTTTAACCGCAACGACATATATGCACTTAAACTTAAAGTCATTATTGATATTCAAAGAATAATCGGATAATCGTCCGAAAAATTTTCAACTTGTTTTTCAATTAAATGTCAAAAGCCGCCGGCATTTATTTTTTATTACTAAAGCTGGGGTTTTATCAAAAACTTAATAGCTTTACCATCAATATGCTGCTGCATTGCCCATTCAACTTTATCCAAAGGAAGTGTGTCTGTTATAAGTTTTTCTACTTCCAACTCACCCGAAGCGATGTAATCAAGCGCCATGCGAAAATATTTCGGAGTATGATGAAATACGCTCATCAATGTTATATCTCCGTAATGCATTTTTGTCGTATCAAATGTTACGGTAGAACCCGATTTACAGCCGCCAAAAAAATGAACTGTTCCGCCCGGACGAACACAGGAAAATATTCTTTCCCAAATTTCCGGCAGCCCCACACATTCAACAGCAACATCCAAACCTTTACGCTCGTCCGTATATTCCCTGAATATTTTTTCCGGGTTTGTATATTTGGTCAAATCAATTATCTCATCTGCATGTGCAAATTCTTCCGCAGCTTTTAATTTTATCGGATTTCTTCCTGCAGCAATAACTTTTGCACCCTTTAATTTTGCGAGACGGGCAAACATCAAACCTATCGGACCAATACCGATTATACCGACAGTCTGTCCCGGCTTTATATTTGTTCTTTCTACCCCGTGTACAACATTAGCTAAAGGCTCGCAAAAAGCTGCCTTGTCAAAACTTAATCCTTCGGGCAAAATAAGCATATTTTTTTCAACAATTCTCGCCGGAACCGTAATATATTGCGCATAAGCCCCGTTTAACAAATCGAGATTTTCACATAAATTATATTCTTCCCTTTTGCAGTAAAAACAATGACCGCAAGGGGCAGAATTTGCAGCTACAACCCTGTCTCCCGGCTTAAAATTTTCAACACCCTTGCCGACTTTTTCAACCACACCGGCAAATTCATGCCCGAAACCTGAAGGCACTGATTTAATAAGTACAGGGTGACCGCGTCTGAAAGTTTTTACATCAGTGCCGCATGTCAAAGCCGACATAACTTTTACGACAACTTCACCTTCCTCAGGCGGCTTTACCATAACTTCTTCTAACTTTATATTCTGCGGTCCGTAATATTGTATAGCACGCATAATCTTTCACTTACCCCTTCACTTTTTCACTCATCACTATTCACTTTTACATATGCTTTCATAATTTTATTTGATATAGTATCGTCAAAAGCTCTTTGAATATCATCAAGCCCATAAACAGTTGAAATACCTTTAACTCTCACTTTTCCCGCCCTTAATAATTCTAGTGACTCTCTCAAATCAGCAGGAGAAGGAGAATAGCTCCCGAGTATAGTCAATTCCCTGTAATAAATTTCATTATTCGGATAAGCAGACAAATCGGAAGGGGTACTTGAAAATACCAAAATTTTTCCGCCGTTTCTGACATATTTTAAGGCCGTTTCAATTGCTTTGTCCGCCCCGGATGTCATAAAAATACCGTCGGCTTTTAAATCTTCAGGCAGCAAACGAACATCAAAGGCATCTATCCCAAATGATTTCAAAAATTCAATACGTTCTTCCAAAAGGTCACAACCGATAACATTATAACCATAAGCCTTTAGCGCCTGTGCTGTTAATATACCGATTGAACCAAGTCCGATAACCAGTGCGGTATCACCTTCCAGCAAATTTGCACGTTTCACTGCTCTTACAATACATCCTAAAGGTTCATAAAATGAAGCTTCAATTTCTGTTAAATTATCAGGTTTTAGATGCGCAACATTTTTAAGATGTTCTTCACTTAAAAAAACATATTCAGAAAAACCGCCCGGAACAAGATTAGTTTCCTTAAAATGGGTGCACATAGATACATTTCCATGTTTGCAATAAGTACATTTTCCGCACGGTATATGATGGGAAGTTACTATAACATCCCCATTTTTAAAGTTTGTATCAGAATTTATTTCAACAATTTGAGCAACAATTTCGTGTCCTAAAACAGTTCCGTTCTTTGATATTTTATGAACAAATTTTACTATATCAGATCCGCAAAGTCCGCATCCCAAAACTTTTACAAGCGCGCCTTTTTGATTACCAATACCCAAATTTTTTGTTTCTTTTACGGAAATTTTATTATCTTCGATTACAGCTATTTTCATCATCAGCCTTTCGAAAAAATTTTAACACAAACTTGAAAAGAATAAAAATAAATTATATAATAACGATATGACAGTAATAAGAAGATTAAATTGTTTTGATGCACCTAAAATAAAAAAAATGATTTCATATCTCGGCAATAATGATGGAGAAAAGTTTTCAAAAGCATTAACCAATGAAGCTTTCATAATGCTTCAGGATCTTCTGCCTCTCAAATACAAGTTCATGCCGGTATCTTTTATTCTGCTTGAAAATAAGGAGATACTCGGGCTTATTACTGTTGTTCCGACAAGCGGCAATCCGTACAAGATTAATATAACAAGGCTTATTTTCAGACAGAACCTTTACGATGTCGGCAAACGATTAATAGATTTTGTTATAGCAAGACTCGGGGCAAAGGGAGCATCTTCTTTTAATGTTGCGGTTGATCAGTCGCATGATGAATTATTGGATTTATTTATGAAGGGATGCGGATTCAGGCAATGCAGTTATGAAAACTTATGGAAACTTGACAATTTTATTCCGTTAACAGATAAAAAAGCAGATTTCAGATACTGCCAAAATTCTGATGCCATTCAGGTTGCAGCGCTTTATAACAATGAATTAAACAACCTTTATAAACCCTCGCTTGAACGTGCCAAAGACGAATATAAAGAGCCGGTATTCGCAGGAATGAATAACTTCTACAAAAACAGATATGTTCTTGAAGACAATTCAACGCACAGGATTATTGCGTATCTGTCTATCACAACGTCTGACAATTTTAATTTTATCATTGATATGTCCCTGAATGACGGCTATAACATACCTTATGATGAGATAATAAATTTTGCACTCGGAGAAATTTCACGAAAAAAGACAAAATTCTATGCATTCCTAAAACACCGTCAATATACAAAAAATGCAGATATTCTTGAGAAATACCTGCATGAAAGAAATTTAAACTGCATTCAAACCCAATGCGTTCTCGTCAAAGATTTTTATAAACCTGCTAAACAGGCTGAAAACGCCTTACAGGTATTTTTGTTCGGCGAAAATGAACTCGCCTCAAATTAATTTATTTTGTTTATTTTATTTGTGTTAAAATAAACGTACTAAATAGAAAGGCGGGATATGAGCAATTTAAAAATCTATCTTGATAAAGATATTAATAAAGAACTTGTAAAAACAAAAAAAATTGCGGTAATAGGTTTCGGCTCGCAGGGCTACGGACAGTCAATGAATTTGAAAGACAGCGGATGCGATGTGGTTTTGGGCTTAAGATTAGGCGGCAAATCAGATATTAAAGCAAAAAATTACGGTTTTAAAACAATGACAATTGAAGATGCCGTAAAATATGCAGATATCGTTCAAATCCTTATACCTGATGAAATACAGGCAAAAGTTTACGAAAAGCAGATTAAACCGTTTTTGAGAAAAGGCCAGTATTTAATGTTTTCTCACGGATTTAATATTCATTACAAAAAAATTGTGGCACCGGAATTTGTAAACGTCATTATGGTAGCTCCAAAAGGTCCAGGGCATACTGTAAGAAGTGAATACACAATCGGCCGCGGGGTTCCGTCACTAATTGCCGTTTATCAAAACCCGTCAGGGGATTCCAGAGAAGTTGCACTGTCTTATGCATCAGCAATCGGCGCAGGACGTGCCGGAATTATTGAAACAACTTTCAAAGAAGAAACAGAAACAGATCTTTTCGGAGAACAGGCAGTAATCTGCGGCGGGGTGTCGGCATTAATTAAAGCCGGCTTTGAAACACTTGTTGAAGCCGGATACTCGCCTTATATGGCTTATTTTGAAGTTTTACATGAGATGAAGCTTCTTGTTGACCTGATAAATCAAGGCGGTTTGGCAGATATGCGCTATTCAATCTCAAATACGGCAGAATACGGTGATATGACAAGAGGCCCAAAAGTTATAGGGAAAGAAGCACGTGAAGCGATGAAAGAATTGCTTAAAGATATTCAAAGCGGAAAATTTGCCGATGAGTTTATGAATGAAATGGAGACCGGATGTAAAAACTTTGACAGGCTTAGAAAAGAGAATGCCGATCACTTAATAGAAAAAGTCGGGCAAGAAATCCGTTCTTCATTTGTGTGGGGCAATGACAATAAAATTATAGACAGAGACAGAAATTAGAAGACAGTATGGTTAGAAGACAGGAAGATAAGCTATTTAAAAACAGCTCTGCCTTCTTTAATCTCATCACAAACTTCTAAACGGAGTAAAAATGTTCAGCAAAGATACAGATTATGAAATAGTAGTATTTTCAATAGGCGATACTAAAGCCGGAACCAAAATGGGGAAACTTCAACTGAAAAATCTTGAAGATGACTCAGTTTTAAACTGCATTTTGTGGGAAGAAACCCTAAACCGTTATGACAGCAAAATTTTCAGAACAGGGAACATAGTCAGAATTGTAACTGCGTCTTTTAACGAACGCTACAACAACTGTCTTGTCTCCTCACTTGAACTTATCAAAGAGGCTAAAACAGGGCTTGATGAAGAAGAACGGGAAAAAGTTTATGCAGAGTTAATTTCTTATATAGATACAATTAAAGATGAAAAACTCAATGCGTTTCTGGCAAGCTATTTTGCGGGTCATAAAGACAGAATTAAGATAATGCCTGCTGCAAAGCTTATGCACCACAACTACATCGGCGGGCTTATGGTTCATACGCTGGAATGTCTGCGCTATGCGGAAGCAAATATGGAATTATCCGATTATAAATTCAACAGGGACAATATTATTGCGGCCTGCATGCTTCATGATATCGGCAAAATCTTTGAATACACAATCGATTTGGAAACAGGCCTGATTGATTATGACGAAAAATTCAGAAAAGAATGGCTTACACATTCCCAATACGGATTTTCTATCTGTATGACACAGGGATTTAAAGAAATTGCCAAAATGATTGCGGCACACCACGGAAGAAGCGACTGGGGGGCAATAATTGACCTTGACCAGAAAGATTTGGAACCCGAACTTTATTTTATTCATTTAATAGATAATTTATCGGCAAAATTCGGAAAAATCAATGTCCGTCTGCTTGAAGAAAAAGGAGTATAAACGTGTCAAAATTGACTGAAAAACATAATTATAAAGGCACCTTAGTCTGTGTTGAAGGGATTGACGGCTCAGGCAAGTCCACACAGTTAACCCTGCTTCGCGACTGGCTTAAATCAATCGGACAGGATGTAATTTTTACTGAATGGAATTCATCGGAATTAATTTGCCAGACTACAAAACTTGCAAAAAAGAAAAACATGTTATCGCCGCGCACCTTTTCACTTTTGCATGCCGTTGATTTTGCGGACAGGCTTAAACAGGTTATTGATCCGGCTTTAAAGGCAGGTTTTATTGTTCTTGCAGACAGGTATGCATATACGGCATTTGCAAGAGATGTTGCAAGAGGTGTTGAACCCCAATGGGTCAGAAATGTTTATAACTTTGCGATAAAACCTGATTTAGCCATCTATTTTGATATTAACCCAAAAGATTCGATGGAAAGAATTTGCGCAAACCGTGCGCCTAAGTTTTACGAAGCAGGAATGGATTTAAAACTCAGCAATGACCCGTATGAAAGTTATATGATTTTTCAAGGCAGAGTTATAAATGAATATCAAAAAATGGTAGATGAATTCGGTCTTGTAAAACTTGATGCAATGGATTCAATCCATTCAAAACAGGTAAGGATAAGAGAAATGCTTAAAAGTGTTCTAAATAACAAAGGAGTGAACATATAATGACACAATTTAAAACAAAACACGGCTATGAAGGTTTGCTTATTGTTATAGAAGGAACTGACGGCTCCGGAAAATCAACCCAATTGGAGCTTCTAAAGCGTTCAATTCAAGCGCAGTCTTATGGCGTGATAATATCGGAGTGGAAAACTTCGCGTTTAATAGCAAATGTAATTGATGATGCAAAAGAAAGAAATCTTCTAAATGCTACAACATACAGCCTGTTATACGCGGCAGATTTTGCAGACAGGCTTGAAAATACGATTATACCGGCCTTAAAATCAGGTTTTATAGTACTTTTAGACAGGTATTACTATACGGCGCTTGCTCGTGATGTTGTAAGGGGACAGGATATTGAATGGGTAAAAAATCTTTATGACTATGCTCCCGAACCGGATTTGGTATTCTATCTTGATATGCCGGTAGATGTTCTTTTAAAAAGAATTATAGGAACAACAGGTTTAAATTACTACGAAAGCGGACGCGACGTCGGATTTTCATCAGATTTTTATAAAAGTTTTGAAATCTATCAGAACAAATGTCTTGAGCAATATGACAAAATGAAATCGGAATATAACTTTATCAGTATTGACGGCACCAAATCAATAGATGAAATTCATTCCATAATGAACCACGAAGTCCAAAAAATCCTGGACTCCGGAGTGTTGTATTAAAAATTCCGCATTTTATAGAAATTTATTCCAGCAGATACTTATAGGAACAACCGGCACCGGCAGCTTCTCCAAAAGTACTGGCCTGAGACTTACCTATATCTTTAGAACAACCTGAAGCTCCCCAAGAAGGATCGTCATACCCTGTTGTTCCTTCAGCTCCGGACGGTAGCATTTTGTTTTCCCAAAGCTGTATTCCGAATAAGTCTTTTCCGACCATATTAGGCCCCTTTCCGTATCCATTAACGTCAATAATTATCCACGGTCCACCTAATACGGCTCCCATATATATAACAGAGCCGTCAGCCATTAAAATCATCTGGGTTGAAAGATTGTACACCCCTAATTTACCGGCTTTATAATGAATATAATGACCGTTAGCATAAGCAACCGAGATTTTTGTTGGATTTCCCAAAGGATCATACCCTTGAGCATGTCCCCAAACGTATGTATCCTCATAAGCTACACATACCGGCGGATACGAATTACCATACCACGGAGAACAATAATCTAAAACCTTTAGTTTTGAAATAAATGCCGAAACAAATTCCGGGTTGTAATATCCTCCATCTAAGTCGGGGTTAGGATTGCCGTTTGAGCACTGAAGAGGATTATACCTATTATGTGTCGCGCAAACATCTATCCCGTCCGCTTTTACCGCGTTAAATGCCGCATTAACAACGGCATACGATTTTTTCCATCTCGCAATATTTTGCCTATCTTCGATTTTTGAAATTACAACAGGAAGCGTAATAGCAGCAACCACACCGATTATACCAAGGGTGATTAGAACCTCGGCCAAAGTGAATGCAGGTATCAACTGAACGCGTTCCATGTCCCCTCCCTTGAGGGGAGGGGAATTCAAGGGGTGTGTGATGCTCTTAAGTGAATAAGTTAATAAGTCAATAGGTGAATAAGTTCGTTTCGGGGAGTTAATATTGTTCCCTCTCCCCGCGAATTGACCTTTACGCGGGAGAGGGCTGGGGTGAGGTTTAATTATCGATAAAGTTTCATTATTTTGCGATTGCCACGGTCGTTTCACTCCCTCGCAATGACATGTGTCCTGCGGGCCCTGCCCGCCTATACCAGCATACCCTCCTACCTTCTTATCTTCCGAGCCTCCTGCGGAGCCTAGAGTGCCCCCCCCCCGAAGTTTTCAACAAATTTTTTCATACTAATAAACTCTCCTTTCACTTCATTTTCTATTATTTAATATAAGGAATTTTATCATAAAACCTATTAAAAATCTATCTTATCAAAATATTTTGGGTATTGCATTGCAAAATAAGTACAACTTATTCCATCATTGACACCCGATGCACTATCTTTAGAATAACCAATAACCTCCTATATAATTATTTGTCAGCTTATTTTCAGAAGTATAAGTAACCTTTTATAACACCGGGAAGAACCAAGGCTGCAATAATACCGATAATTCCTAATGTTATCAAGATCTCTGAAAGAGTAAAACCTTTGTTCATTGTAATCACCTAATTAAAATATATATTTCGTGCTAATATTAGCACAACCTGTTTCAATATTAGCACTATTATTACAAATATGCAAGATTCTTTTAAAGAAAATAAACTTCATTTACAGATAAAGTTGGGCGATTTAATAAAAAAGGAAAGACTTAAAACCAATAAGTCAATCTCCCTTCTATCTGCAGAAATAGGGATTACCAAGTCTATTCTTGCAGACACTGAAAAAGGAATAAAAGACCCTCAATTAAGTACATTATGGAGATTAGCACAGGGTCTTAATATTCCGCTTTCTGAAGTCATAAAAGAACTTGAAAAAGAATTGGGTAAAACTTTTTCATTAATAGAACAATAAAAAACTTCGCTCAGTTTATACTGAGCGAAGTTTTTGTTTAGAAATTTAACTGTTATTTCGATTTTGTTGGTATTCTCATTGCATAGAATGAACGAACAACGAACACTAATGCAATTACTAAGAATATCCAGCCGGCAATCGGTGCTACATTTCTGAAGCTTTCAGAAATTGCAATTTCCATTGCAAGAAGCCCGAATAATGTAGTAAATTTAATAATCGGGTTCATAGCAACTGAAGATGTATCCTTGAAAGGATCACCTACTGTATCACCGACTACAGTTGCTTCATGAAGCGGTGTGCCTTTTCTGCCAAGTCAACTTCAACAATTTTCTTAGCATTATCCCAGCATCCGCCGGCGTTTGCCATAAATACAGCCTGGAACAGGCCGAATACTGCAAT
>CALVEX010000026.1 GCA_944326655.1 Candidatus Gastranaerophilales bacterium
ATTGATAATGACACTAGGTGGCGAAGAAGCAAGAGAAAAACAAAAATGTGAAAACTATATAAAAGACAATGAATTAATTTATGACTTATATTCAGAATTTCGAAAGTCACCGGTACCGGCTTATGAAATAGTAAAATTTATAACATTAGGTAAAAGAAAGACTGAAAGATGCCCTGAAACTTTATATCTAAGTTGTGACATAGAGAATGCTGTAGATGCAAGATGTACATTGACCTGTTATGAGTATGAATTATATTTTGATTTCAAAAAATATAAAACAAAATGGATACTTGATACTTTGGAAGAAGGTGGTCTATGAGGACAAGATGTTTAAAATTTGCCACAATTTTTGTATTACTTCTCTATGCGCTTCCTGCTGTATCACATCAATGGAAGGATATTAATTCTTATACCTATGTAGATATTCAAGATTATAGTATTACTTACTGGCAAAAAGTTATTAATATTGACAATATGTTTAGTTTTAAGCAAATGACCACTTTGCCGGAAGCGGCTAAAGAGATTTTAAAAAATAAAAAAATTGCTTATCTTATTCTTGATAGCAAGATTGAATGTCCTTCAGGAAAGGTTACGTTGTCTCAAGTTTTTTATGTTGATAAAAATGATAATGATTTATTGCAAGTAGTTTTTGGAGAAGTCCCATATTTGAAAGTATTTACAACATCTAATGGTAGTGGCATAAAACTTGAAATGAATAAACCAATGCCTAACCCGCAAAGAATTTATAATCTCAATGACAGCAATATTACTTATTGCAATTATTTATTGGATAAATTAAAAGATTAAATTTATTACTAATTGTAAATCATTTACAAATTTATACTTGCATGTATAATTTACCCCTGCTAACATAAAATTATACACGGAGGTATAAAATGTCAAAGAAAATTAAAATAGATATAGATACCAATAAAAATACGATATTGCACATTGCAGGTTTGGCATTTGATAGCTTTATAGCAACAGATGTGTATCAAAAAGCTGTTGAACTGTCGCCCGTGTATCATAAACCAAGCTTTAAATTCAAGGACATTGAAAAAATATTTCCTAACATCTCTTATCGTATGATAAATGACTGGGATTCCAAAGGGCTGCTTGTAAACCACAGAGAAAATACAGAAAAGGGCTGGCGAAGATTTTCTTTGCAGGATGTAATTCGGCTTAAAATTATTCAGGATTTAAAATCATACGGAATGAGCAATGATAGTATTTTAAACTGCATTAACGATATTTTTGAGCCTGATAAAGAACATAAAATGTACTTTTTTGAGTTCTTTTATTTTGTTGCCTTCTTAAAAAAACGGTCAGTTATTGTAGTGACAAAAGACGGGCATGCTGCATTTTTTATGGAAAAAGATTACTATTTAGCCAGTCACAACGGCTACAGTTGTGCTGAACCACTTCTTATTCTGCCGTTTGCGCAATACGTTGCACAATTAACGGGAAATCAATTAGAGGCTGAACAGCTATTTACTACACTGGATGTTGTTGATGAGAAACAGAAATGCCAAATTACTGCTGTTGTCAACAAAATAGCGGACACAAATTATACCGACTATAGTATTGAACGTAAAAGCAGGCATGACAATGATTATCTTGTGATGAAGTCGAAAAAAGTTGCAACAAAACAAAAATTGACAGGTGACGATTTGTTAAAAAAAGTCAAAAATAAACCATTTACAAAAACAACAGCAGTTACAGATGAAAATGGTTCATTGACTATTATCACAAAAGAAACCGATAAACTTGAGTAATTTAGTGACTAGAAAACAGAGCTAAATTACAGTAATGACATATAAAAATTAAGGCGGCGGCGAGACAAGCTGAACCTTGATACAAGAGTAAAGGATAGGTAATCTATGCTTAGTATCGAGGTATGCAGGAAATTCTGCCGAGCAGCATATTTACACCCCGATGATGAAGAAGTCGAAAACATTAAAGACTTCTTGTATCAGCTTGCTCAATTGTCGTGGCAGGGGTATCTAGAAGAGAAAATGAAAAAAGAAAGGAAAAACTAATATGAACGCAATTATTTACACAAGAGTATCAACAAGAGAACAGGCTCAACACGGTTTCAGCTTAAACAGGCAGGCGGAAGAGTGTGAAAGATTTGCACGCAATCGTAATTTTGATATAGCCGCAATATTTGTAGAAGAGGGTGCAAGTGCAAAAACACAAAAACGACCGGAACTTGTAAAGCTTAAGAAGTATTGTCTTCAAAATAAAAAGAATATAGATGCAATAATTGTGTGGAAAATAGACAGGTTAACAAGAAATATGGACGATTTTTATCTCCTGTCAGAATTCTTTAAAAGCCTTGGAATAAAACTTCTTTCTGTTACAGAAATCAACGACGATACAGCAATTGGAAAATTTTCAAGAACTATTTCAGGAGCTGTTTCACAATTTGAAAATGACCAAAAAGTAGAACGTGTAACAGCTGGGATGAAACAGGCAGTTTCCGAAGGCTATTGGCAATGGTGTCCGCCAAAAGGTTATATAAAAGATGACAAAAATCTTATTCCTCATCCCAAATATGCACCCATAATAAAAGAAGTCTTTGAAAAATTTTCAACTGGACTGTATAAACAAACTGATTTTATAAAGATTTTTAAAAAAGTTGGAATAAATGCAAACGGTAATTTTATAAGCAGAACTCTAAGAAACTCTCTTTATTGTGGAATTATAAGACACGAATGGCTAGACTATCCTATTAAAGGTAAGATTGACCCTATTATCACTGAAGAACTTTTTGACAAAGTGCAAGCGATTTTGGACGGTAGAAAACCGCAAGTTACGGGTTACAATCGGAACAATCCCGACTTCCCATTACGACAGTTTATTACTTGCCCTAATTGCAACCAACCATTAACAGGAGGATGGTCTAAAGGTAATGCAAAAAACAAGTTCCCATATTATCATTGCTATAATAAAGATTGTTCCTGCAAACTAAGAGTAAGAGCAGACATAGTAAATAAAATATTCCCTGAGTACCTGAAAACAATCAAGCCTGAACCACATTTACTAAAACTGTACAAAGCTGTTCTTAAAGATGTCTTTAAAATAAACACAAAAGAGCTCATAGCCCATATTGATTGTTTAAACAGACGTCTCTCACTGGCTCAAGAGCGCAAGGATAAACTTCTCGATATGTATATGGATGAAAAAGTATCAGAAGTCGACTACAGACGCAAATCAGAGCTGCTTGAGATCACTATTAAAGAAATACGAGAAGAACTTTTTCAAACCCCGCCTTTAGAAGAAGATTTTAACGCATATATTGATTACGCTTTCAGTGTAATAGCTAATGTAGACAAGATGTGGGCTAACGGTTCGCTGGATTTAAAGCAGCGATTACAAAGATTAATCTTTCCTCAAGGATTAACATACGATTTAGAAAGTTTTCGAACCGTCGGGATTGCAAATATATTCACAATAATAGGAGCCTTAAAGGCTCCTTATAATGAAATGGTACTCCCAAGGGGATTTGAACCCCTGTCGCATCCGTGAAAGGGATGTGTCCTAGGCCTCTAGACGATGGGAGCTTTTTATGTCTTAACGTCTGTAGAATTAATATTATCTAAAGCATGATTTTATGTCAACTCATGATTTTTGGATTTGAAAAAGAGCCTGATTTATAGTAAATTTAATAAAAAAGGGATTAAGATGACAAAGCCGGAAATAAATTTCATAAACAGTGCAGATGTTGACATAAATGAAGCAACTCCGATGTTAAAACAATTTCTGGAAATAAAAAGAGCAAACATGGATGTACTGCTTTTATATCGTATGGGCGACTTTTATGAAACATTTTTTGAAGATGCAGTCACTTTATCCAGAGACCTTGAAATCACTCTGACAAGCCGTGAAGGAGGAGCTCTCGGACGTGTTCCTATGGCGGGCATTCCTGCAAAAGCTGTTGACAATTACCTGCCCAGACTGCTGGAGAAAGGACACAAGGTTTCTATCTGTGAACAGATGGAAGATCCGGCTCTTGCTAAAGGTCTGGTTAACAGAGAAATAATAAGGACTATTACAGCAGGAACTATTACTGAGTCTAACCTCTTACAATCCAATTCCAATAATTATCTTGCTGCTATTATATATGACAAGAAATCCGAGCTCTATGGACTTGCATACACTGATATTTCAACAGGAGAATTTAAAGTTACACAAACAAACTTTAACCAGTTGTTGAGTGAACTTGCGAGAATAAAACCTGCTGAAATTGTTGGACCGAAACTGACTCAAAAAGTTCTTCCTTTTCAAATTGTACCGGATGAAAAAATTGATCTTCCTGAAGAAATAACAGGGAACTACAACTGCTCAAAAATGTCATACAGTTCTTTTGACAAAAACAGAGCAGAAGATAACTTAAAACAAATTTTTAAAGTAAAATCACTGGATGCCTTTGGCTATGACAAATTTAAAACCGGATTTTGCGCAGCAGGTGCTATTATTGATTATCTGTATAAAACCCAGAAAGAAAACCTGCCAAAATTTGAAACTATTGATACATACGAAATTTCCGAATTTGTTTCCATGGACGGCAATACAAGACGCAATCTTGAGCTTACAGAAACCTCCCGTGACAAACAAAAATACGGCAGTCTACTGTGGGCTATCGACAGAACAAAATCAAATATGGGAGCAAGACTGCTGAAAAAATGGATTCATCAGCCGTTAAAAAACCTTGATGAAATAAAAGAACGGCAGAATGCGGTCGAAGAACTAATTCAAAATACAGGTGCAAGAATTTCGCTGATAAACCTTCTTGAACAAATTTATGATATACAGCGTTTGTCAACCAGATTAAGCAACAACAGTGCAAACCCCAGAGATTTCCTCGCACTA
>CALVEX010000027.1 GCA_944326655.1 Candidatus Gastranaerophilales bacterium
ATACAGATATTTAAAGTTTAAGGGTTATGATGTCACATATTGCCGTAACGTAACTGATGTTGATGACAAAATCTTGAAAAAAGCAGAAAAAGAAGGGAAAACTCCGGAAGAAATCTCTCAATACTGGTATAAGCAGTTTGAAAATTCGATGAAGGCTTTAAACACTTTAAAACCGGATATAGAACCTTTTGCGACAAAAACATAAGGTGAAATGATAGGAATGGTAAAAGACTTAATCAATAAGGGATACGCCTATGAAGCAGACGGCGATGTTTATTTCAGAGTAAAAAAATTCCCCCAGTACGGTTCACTTTCAAAGCAGCCTATCGACCAGCTTGAAAGCGGTGCAAGAATTGAAGTCGGTGAACACAAAGAAGATCCGCTCGATTTTGCGTTGTGGAAAAAAGATGAAAAATTCGGTTACAAATCTCCATGGGGCGTTGGGCGTCCGGGCTGGCATATTGAATGCTCCGCAATGAGCAGAAAATATCTCGGAAAAACTATTGATATCCATGCCGGCGGAGCTGACTTAATATTCCCGCACCACGAAAACGAAATCGCTCAATCGGAATGCGCCAACGGCTGTAAGTTTGTCAATTACTGGCTCCATAACGGTTTTGTAACCATTAACAAAGAAAAAATGTCTAAATCTTTAGGCAATTTCTTAACGATAGACGAACTTTTGAAAAAATATGATTCAAATACAATAAGATTTTTCATTCTTACAAATCACTACAGAATGCCTGTGGAATTTTCAGATGAAGCACTGTCATCAGCTCAAGCCGGGGTTAAGAGAATGCTTAACGCTAAACGGACAAAAATTAATGAAGATTTGGATATTACAAAAACAGATGAATATAAATCCTTTGTCGACGCAATGGACGATGATTTGAATACATCAAAGGCCCTTGCCGTTCTTTTTGAACTTACAAACAAAGCAAATAAAGATGACAAAGATGCGTTTACAATTCTTTGTAAACTGGCATCAGTTCTAGGGTTTACCTTTGAAAAGCCAACTCTTACAGAAGATGAATTGAAAAATGCGGTTAAACATGTTTCTGACAAACTTGGCAAAGACTTTAATTCAATGGAAGAATTAATTGCGTACAGGAAAGAAGCAAGAGATGCCAAAAACTGGGATATCGCAGATAAAATCAGGGTTGCACTTGATGAGGTTAACATTGTCCTGAAAGATTCCAAAGAAGGTACAAGCTGGGAAATTAAGTAAAAATTTCTTAACAAACAGGCAAAAATTTTTTTTACTGGATTTACAAATAATATGGTAGACGTAAATATTATAACAAATTCAACTTCGTATAATGTCCCTAAAAAAGTAGGTCGGACTTCTGACGGCAGAATTATTTATGAAACTCCAGCTCCAAAAACGGTTGAAACAAAAACAACTGCTGACGGAAAAGTTGTTTCTGTGGTTAGAGAGCCTAAACCGGGTGAAGTAACAAGATTTACTATTCCGGAGGGAAATGAAGACAAATATGAAAAATTGGTTGACGAATTTACTAAAAAATTCGACAGATATAAAATAAACCCTGATAAAAGGATGGCAAAAGATTTTCAATTGGCAGCATTTGGCGGGGCAATAATCGGAGGAGCATTAACCGCAGCGTTTATCAAAACTAAATCCAAAACCGGTAAATTTTTTAAGACTCTTGGCGGAGCATTGGGCGGTATGGCTTTTGCGAGTGCAGCCTTAGGGGGAGTAATATTTTATCCCATGATAAAATATTTAAATAAATTGGAAAATTTGGGTTATAAAGACTATAAGGAACCTGAAGTACAACAACTTAAAGAAGAGGAAGCAAAAGCCTCTCAAGCCGGTAACGAATCCGTTACAACAGAACAAAAATAAATTATATCCTAATTGGATAATCATCGGGAATTTTCCAGCCATTGCAGTAAATCATATATGTACAGTAAACAGATGATGATACACCGGAAGTTTCACGTGTGTTTTTTCTGCAATTTTCGATAAATGTTGTACGCTGTTCATTGAGTTTTGAACAGGACCAGTTAAGATAACTTTGGGGACTCAAACTGACTTTACCTATATTATCAGTAATATTTAAAGTAAATGTAAAAAAATTCTTTCCTTCAACAAACTCACCATTTTTACGCTTGTTTGTTGTTCCTACATAAACCAATGTTACATAACCCCTATCCTGATTAATAGTTGGGGTCGGCATAAACTGCAAAAATATACCATCAGCAAGAATAAATTGTGGAGCTTTATTTATATAATTCTTCAGATAAGATTCTGTTCCGTCTGAATATAAAATTTTGAAGTTTTCTCTTCCGGTTTTAATGTATTTTATATATGGTTCTATATACAAATTATTAAACTCTTCGGCTTGCGCTACTCCTTCTAAAGAGGTGCCTGCACTTATTGTAGGATATAACCAGAATGCAATATTCCCGTTCTGAATCTCGGACATTTTGATAACCTGTGAAATTATTGAAAAAGCTTTTTGCAGTTCTGTTTCAACAACCATCTTACGATATTTTGAAACAAGAGCAGGAATTACCATAGCGGCAATAACACCTATTATTCCGAGGGTGATTAGAACCTCTGCCAATGTAAAGGCTGCAAGTTTTTTCTTAAGTGAATAAGTTAATAAGTCAATAGGTGAATAAGTTCGTTTCAGGAAGTTAATATTGTTCCCTCGCCTCCTGTGGGAGAGGGCTAAGGAGAGGGGTGATTGTTTTTGCCGATAAGTGCGTTGCGGGAAATTACTCTCCCTATCCTTAAAAAGGAAAGGGCAGGGATGAGGTTGAATTATTGGTAAAACTTCACTATTATGCGATTGCGACGGTCGTTGCACTCCCTCGCAACGACATGTATCCTGTGAGCTTTGCTCACCGATAACAACATATCTTCCTACTTTCTTATCTTCCGAGCCTCTGGCGTAGCCTAAAACGCCCCCCCCCCGAATTTCTCAACAAATTTTCACATTTATTTGCACCGCCCCTTTCTTTTTCAATATATTATAATTATAACATAATTTATAAAAAAAGACACTCTTTTCGGAGTGTCTTTAAATTTTTCATTCAAGAAACGGCTTATTTTTTGTTAACAGCTTCTTTGAATTTTTTACCGGCTGAAAATGCAGGAACTGTTGTTGCAGGGATTTTTAATTCCTTGCCAGTCTGCGGGTTTCTGCCGATTCTTGCTGCTCTTTTTCTTGATTCAAATGTTCCAAAGCCAACTAAAGTAACTTTTTTGCCTTTTGAAACTGTTTTTTGAATAGTTTCAATAAGAGCGCTTAATACTTCAGAAGCTTCTTTCTGAGTAACACTTGATTTTTTTGCAATTTCTTGTACTAATTCTTCTTTGTTCATGGTAAAACTCCTTCTTCTTTGTACATAAACCATTATAGCGGAATTTTTTTATAACGCAAGCATTTTAACGTTTTTTTACAAATTTTTACCTGAAAAACATATAAACAGATGAATTTGTTTTACAAAAAGTAATGAAATACCACAATTTTCAACACTTAAATTTAGTTTTTGCTATAATGTTATAGGAATTAAACACGGGAGTACAAAAGGTATTTCACAAATGAAAGAAAGAATTCTGTTATTTACCATAGTCTTTGGACTCGGAGTTTTTATCTACATCTTTCAAAGTTATTTCAACACAGTATGGGGCTTAGCACTTTTATGTACATTTATGTTTATTTATGCCCTGTTTATGAACCTTTCTTATAAATTTCAAAAAAGAAAGCTTCAAAAATACCCGCAGATAATAAATCCGGACTACAAACCGTTTGTATCAGTCATGATACCGGCGCATAATGAAGAAGCAGTTATTCCGGCAACTGTCGAAAACATTTTGCAAATGGATTACGAAAACTTTGAAATTATCGTGATTGATGACAGGATTTGCGATAACACCGCTTCAGTTATAAAAGATTTAGAAAAGAAATATAGTAAAGTTACTTCACTAATAAGAGAAAAAGATGCATTCCCCGGGAAGTCCGCCGTATTAAACGACGGTTATAAAATTGCAAGAGGAGAGGCAATACTTGTCTTTGATGCAGATGCAACTGTCGAGCCTGACTTTTTGTCAAAACTTATTCCGTATTTGGAACCTAAAGATGTCGGAGCTGTTCAGGCCAGAAAAGTTATAAGAAACAAAAACCAGAACCTCTTAACAAGATGCCAGAATAATGAATACACTATGGATACGCACTTTCAGGCAGGCAGAGATTCTGTAAAAGGTGCCGTAGAGCTTCGCGGCAACGGAGAACTAATCAAACGCGAAGCAATTGACGATATCGGCGGATGGAACAATTATACAATTGTTGATGACCTTGATATGTCAACAAGACTTCACATAAAAGGATGGGATGTCAGATTTTGTCCGGATGCAATAGTTTATGAAGAAGGAATTATATATATCCGGCCGCTTTACAGGCAGAGAAGGAGATGGCTGGAAGGAACCATTAGAAGATATTTGGAATATGCAGGCGATGTATTATTTTCTAAAGACATGTCATTACGTGCAAGCCTTGATATGACAGCTTACATATCAGAGTTTATAATGCCAGGATGGCTTTTAATGGAAATTCTTATAAGAGGATTTAAGGTTTTGGCAAAACAGGCACCGCCTCACATGCTTTATTCTTCAATATTTATCGGCTGTATAATCGGTTTTGGATTTTTCTTTGCTGCAAGATATGCTCTGAGACGATACGACTACATGCCGCGTCTGGATGCAACCTTTGAAGCGCTTGAAACTTCTATATACTTATTTATTGTATGGTTCCCGCTTGTACTTTATATATGCTTCAAAATTTTGTTTATGAAAAAGGACATGAATTGGGGCAAAACTGCTCACGGACTTGTATTGGAAGAAGAAGCCAGTATCAAAGCGTTTATAAAAAAAGAATTACAAAAAACAAAGGAATACACAAAAGAATATACCGGAAAATTAAAACAAATACTGGCCGAAAAAACAGAAACACTGGCTTCAGTAAGTAATTACTACACAAAAAATGACAAAAATGCCGCAAAAGGAGAAAATAATGACAACAGAAACGATTATTGATGTAAAAAATAAAATCAGGGATGTAGAAGATTTTCCCAAAAAAGGAATTATTTTCAGAGATATTACAACTGCCCTGAAAGACCCCGAAACATTAAGAGTAATGATTGATTATCTTTGTGACCAATTCAAAGATGTAAAAATTGATTATGTTGCAGGAATTGAAAGCCGAGGATTTATCTTTGGCATGCCTATGGCATATAAGCTCAATGCAGGATTTGTGCCAATCAGAAAACCTAATAAACTTCCCGCAGAAACCTATTCACAGGAATATTCGCTTGAATACGGGACAGATAAAATTGAAGTTCATAAAGATGCATTCCCGCAAGGTGCTAATGTTTTGATTGTTGATGACCTTCTTGCAACCGGCGGAACAGCAGAAGCCGCCTGTAAACTTGTCAAAAAAACAGGAGCAAACCTTGTCGGCATTGCTTTCTTAATAGAACTAACAGATTTAAACGGCAGGGAAAAGTTAACTGATTCGCCAAAAACCGTTTCAATGCTAAAATATTAAAAAATCAGGCAAAATGCCTGATTTTTTTTATCTATTATAAATATGTTCTTTGGTCACAGCTAAATTTTCAGGCACATAATTTTTAAGATATTCTACGGCCTCATAGGGCGTTTGAGCAATATAATAAAGTTTTCCGGCCCTGTCATGCGCAAACTTTTGCAATATTATTTCGTTAAAAAATTCTGTTAATTTGTTATAAAATCCGTTTGTATTTAATAAAACTATTGGCTTGTTGTTATATCCTAATTGTTTTTGAACAATCATCTCGGAAAGTTCTTCTAATGTTCCAAATCCTCCGGGAAGAGCTACAACAGCCTCCGAAAGCTCATCCATCTTAGACTTTCTGCTCCGCATACAAGGTGTTACAAAAAGTTCAACACATTCGTCTGTACAAACTCCCATATTATGTAATTTTTCAGGCATAACCCCGATTATTTGA
>CALVEX010000028.1 GCA_944326655.1 Candidatus Gastranaerophilales bacterium
ATACCCTCGGCAAAAACATGTAAGGAAGTAATTATGAGTTTGACAGTATATTTAGGGATAGACGTAGGATCAGTTACGACAAAGCTGGCACTTGTTGACGAAAAAGGAAAATATGTAGACAGCTATATGCTCAGAACGGCAGGAAAACCTGTTATGGCTGTTCAGAAAGGCCTTAATGAACTATATTCAAAAAAATTAACCGATTATGAGGTTATGGGTGTCGGAACTACGGGTTCGGGGAGAAATCTTGCCGGAGCTTTAGTCGGCGCTGATGTAATAAAAAATGAAATTACCGCTCATGCTGTTGCCGCAAGTATTAATGTCCCCGGGGTTCAGACTATTCTTGAAATCGGCGGTCAGGACAGTAAGATAATTATTCTTCGCGACGGTATTGTAACGGATTTTGCGATGAACACGGTTTGTGCGGCGGGAACAGGAAGTTTTCTTGATCAGCAGGCAAACAGACTTAATGTTCCTATTCAGGATTTTGGGGCAACAGCTTTGAAATCTACAAATCCGGCAAGAATTGCCGGCAGATGCGGGGTTTTTGCTGAAAGTGATTTAATCCATAAACAACAGCTTGGATATCCTGTTGAGGATTTATTATACGGGCTTTGTCAGGCACTTGTAAGAAATTATCTTTCAAATCTCGCTTTAGGTAAGGAGTTATTGCCTGTATTTTCTTTTCAGGGCGGAGCTGCAACAAATTCAGGCATGGTAAAAGCTTTTGAAGAAGCGCTTGGGCACAAAGTTGTAGTACCGGAAAATCATCAGACAATGGGCGCAATAGGTGCTGCGCTTCTTGCGATGGAAAATCACCAATATACTGATGCTCCGACTAAATTTAAGGGCTGGCAGGTTGGTGAAATGCACTTCCATTCGATTACATGCGACTGCACGGGTTGTTCAAACAATTGCGAGGTTATTACAATTGTTGAAGGCGGCGAAGAGGTTCAGCATGTTGAAAAAATTAAAGATATTAAAGGAAATATCATTGCCCGCTGGGGCGGTACATGCGGAAGATGGGATATTTCATAAATATATTTTTGTAATATTTCTTTATAAATAGTTAAAATTTGTCAATATCTCCTCAAATATTTTTTTTTATAAAAATATAAGGAATAATTATTTGAGGGGATATTTTTATGGGGATTAATTCAGTTAGAAATGATAGTAATGTATCTGCAAATATTGGAGAACATTTTGTCAGATTTACAAATAAAATAGGTGCAGATGAAAATGCGCTATTGGGTAATATTTTAAACGGGACTATTAAATCTGAGGAACAGCGTGCTGAAGAACATTTTAGAATATCAAACCAGACATTTGAAGTTCTTCCGGAAGAATATAGAATACTTGCGGATAAAAAGAATAAAACTCCTCAAGAAATCAAAAAAATGCAGGATATGTATAAAAACGGATTTTTGAATTTTGGTGGGTCTTATTTGAAATATATAGATGGTAAATACGGTAATAAAGACAATGTTATTACTGTTGATGAATTTGTAAAATCCCAGATTGATGGGGAACTGCAGGATTTAATCAGTATGCCAGAGCAAAAGGAAATGGCAAAAAATATTTTTGAACATATAGATGTAAACGATGACGGTGTCGTGGATAAAAAAGAAGTTGCAGCTATGATGTCAATGTTTGATATGTCCATCGGTCATAACGGAGACAAAGCAGGTAAGATAGACGGAAAAATTAAAGCTGTTGATTATAACGGCAGAGTCCTTAATCTTGTCAAACCGTCTTCAGAAGAGGGCGGGGCTGCAATGGATGGTCAAATGGAAATAATGTATAATTTCTTGTTTGGAAATAACTAAAATGTTTATGCTAAACTTTAGTTATGGAAGACTTGTCTAAAAAGATTGTAAATATGCGCCGGAAATACCGGGAAATTTTTCTAACATCGGTTGAAGCTTTAAAGCAAAGAGTTGATGAAATAAAGCCTAAAGGGTTGAAAGGCGATATTTTTGATACTTTTGAGAAAGATAGTGACGGCGAAAAATGGCAGCGTGCTGTTTTAGAAATGTTTGAAAATGATATTTCCCATGAAATAGTCAGAAAGTGGAATGAAATTCTTGATTTCAGAAAAAATTTTTCCTGTAAAGGATGCGCTACCTGCTGTAATCTGGCGTGTTCTGAGTTTTCTCCCGAACAGTTAAAAGAAAAAGCAAAAAACGGAGATAAATTTGCTACTCAGTTTACAAGTATTTTTATACCTTATGAGTCAAAAGAGGAAGCAAAAGAGATTTATCCCGAATACATAAAGCTTGTTGAAGATACAATTGAGGATAGTGTTTATTTTTACCATTGTCCGAAACTTACAGAGTGCAAACGCTGTTCGGATTATGAAAATCGGCCTGAAATTTGCAGGGTATTTCCGGATAATCCTTTGAGCATACTTCCCGAATCCTGTGGATTTTATGAGTGGCGTTTGCAGGTGGAGCCGGTCGCGTTAATGCTTCATTCAATGGTAGAAATAATTGATTATTATAAACAGAAAATACCATTCGGGAAGATAGGAAGATAAGAGGTTAGGAAGGTAAGAAGTTTTAAGGGAAATATAATTGTGCAGGTACTTTCAGGTTTGAATTTACATGAAATAGAAAAAATAACTGATGAATTAAAGGCGTCGAAATTCAGGGCACGCCAGATTCATAATTGGATTTACTTAAAATCGGTAAAAAGTATAGATGAAATGACTGACTTATCTGTTAAATTCCGGGAACAGCTTAAACAGATTGCTGTTGTCTCCGATACAAAAATCAAGGTCAAACAGGAAAGTTCTGACGGTACTTTGAAATATCTCCTTGAATATCCTGACGGTGAATGTGTTGAAACGGTTTTGATGCGTTTTGACAATCGTGCAAATTTAACTGCCTGCGTTAGTTCCCAGGTGGGCTGTGCCGTAAACTGTTCATTTTGTGCAACAGGTAAACGCGGCTTTATCAGAAATTTAACCTATAAAGAGATAATTGAACAGGTTTTGACAATTCAAAGAGATACAGGTTTAAAAGTTACAAATGTTGTTTTTATGGGACAGGGAGAACCGCTTTTAAATCTGGATAATGTACTCAAAGCAATGGAAATTTTTAACGAAAATTTCCAGATAGGCGCGAGACGTATAACAATATCTACATCCGGAATTATTCCAGGAATAAACAGGCTTGCGCAAATTGATATGCAGTCGACTCTTGCAATTTCTTTACATTCGCCAAACCATGATATAAGAAGAAAATTGATGAAGATTGAAGATAAATACCCGATGACTAACTTGAAAAAATCTTTAAAAAACTATATTGATAAAACGGGCAGAAGAATTACAGTTGAATATCTTCTTATAAAAGATTTGAATGACACGCTGGAAAGCGTAAAGGAGCTTGTTTCTTATCTTTATGATATAAAATGCAATGTAAATTTAATACCATACAATCCGACTGAAAAAAATGATTACCAAAAGCCTTCGAATAATTCAATAATGCGTTTTAAATCACTGTTGGAGCAGTCGGGTAAAAAAGTTACGGTAAGGCTTGAACGCGGGGCTGATATTGATGCGGCCTGCGGACAGTTGAGCGGAAAGGTTAAAAATTAATGAAAGCTTTAATTCAAAGAGTGAAGAGTGCTTCTGTAAGGATAAACAATGAGCTTTTTTCATCAATCGACAAGGGCGTTTTAGTGTTTCTCGGTGTCGAAAAATCTGATGAAAAGGAAAATGCAGAAAAGCTGGCACAAAAAATTTCCGTATTAAGAATTTTTGAAGATGAAAACGAAAAAATGAATCTTTCAGTTAAAGATATACATGGAGAAATTCTTGTTGTCTCGCAATTTACACTGTGCGGAGATTGTAAAAAGGGGACGCGTCCGTCTTTTGATAATGCGGCATCCCATGAAAAAGCAGTTGACTTATACGAATATTTTATTAAATGTATAAAAGAAACAAATATCCCTGTTAAGACCGGAAAATTCCGTGCAATGATGGATATAGAGCTTATTAATGACGGGCCTGTAACATTTTTTCTCGAAAAATAAACATGGGGCTTGCAAATATTCTTCAGGCATGGTATAATATAAACATTGATATAGAGTTATAAATCGATTTTTTACACTGAGGAGAAATTCTTATCTTTTATTAACCCGGAATTACGTTATTATTTTTTAAATTAAGAGGCTTTTATTATGTATGTAAACAAGTGTATCAAATGTGGTCGTGAGTTTGAAACAAAAAACCCCAAAAGAGTTATCTGTCCTGATTGCTTATATCCCGACAAAAGCATGATGATTAACCCTTCATCTTCTGATACTGATGCTCAAAAACCCGAAACTCCGACAGTTCAGGAACCTTTAAACGGCTATAGCGCCGGCGGCACAGAAGAACCCCAGAGATATTACAGTGCCGGCGGAAATCCGGAACCGCAAAGATATCAAAGACCGCAGAGAAGTTATCAAAATACTAATTATGGAAACCGCGGATATAATCAGGGCGGTTACAGCAGAAATAACAACAATAATAGAAATCGTGATAACAGGGGCGGGTATAACAGACCTCAGGGCGGTGGATATCGCTCCCAGGGCGGATACAACAGAAATAATAATTTCCAGAACCGAAGACCGGGCGGCAGAAATAATTTTCAGAACAAACGTCCGAAAAATAAAGGCCCAAAACAGTTACTTGTAAGTAAGGAGCAGTTAGAACAAATTGAAAAGCTTTATAAGGCTATGCTGCCTTTGCCAAACCCTGATTGTCATGAGGTAATCGGTGAAAAAATTGGTTTGGAGCCAAGAAAAGTATTTTTTGGAATTAATCTTGTAAGACAGAAAATGATGCTCCCGAAATTGCCTTTCCCGAAGAGAAAACTGGCAATCTCTCCTGATCAGCTGTTTGCAATAAGAAATCTTTACGAACCTTTACTTCCGCTTCCGCCAATCGGATGTCATAAAATTATTGCTGCTCAGCTTAAAATGGATGAATGGAGAGTTCACGTAGGTATTGGTCTTATTCGTTCACAAATGGGGCTTAGCCGCTGGAACCAGGACAGACCTGATTTGCCTGAAGAATTTAAAAAGAAAAATGAAGAAAACAAAGCAGAGGCTGAAGTAGCAGAAACCGCAAAAGAAGAAGCTGAAAAACCTGCTGAGGAAACAAAACCTAAAAGAGGCAGAAAACCTAAAAAGGTTGAAGAAACTCCGGAAGCTTAAATTATGACAAAATATATTTCTGTCGGAAAGATTTTAAACTTCCACGGTATCAAAGGTGAAGCTAAAGTCGGTTTTACAAAAAATCAGGAAGATTTTTTCTGCTCGTTAAAAAAAGTTTTTGTGAAAGTTGAGCATAAATATGAACCTCTTATTATTGAAAGTGTAAGACTTCATAAAAATTACGCGCTTGTAAAGTTTAATGGTATAAATTCGATTAATGATTTAATGGAATTTAAGGGTGCTTTTCTTTATGTTGAGGAAGAAACCATCAGGGAAAATCTTGAAGAGGATGAATTTTTAATTGATGAACTTGTCAGTCTGGAAGTTTTTGATAGGGATAACAAAAAATTGGGTTTTGTTGTGGGAGTGTCAAACAATGGCGCAAGCGATTTATTGTCTGTAAAAACAAATTCAAAAAAGATTGTACTTATCCCCTTTGTAAAGGCAATAGTTACCGATGTCAGCATTAAGGACAAAAAGATTGTAATTAACAATATTGAGGGTCTGATAGAATGATTTTTGATGTTTTGTCACTGTTTCCCGAAATGATTGATAATTATTGCAGTTTTAGTATTTTGAAACGGGCTGTTGAGGCCGGCATTATTACCGTAAATACTGTTAACCCGCGTGATTTTACTCTTGATAAGCATAAAAAAGTAGATGATTCTCCGTACGGAGGCGGTGCGGGCATGGTCTTGATGGCTCAGCCCTATGTTGACGCCTATGAAAGTATAAATCAGACGGAAAACTGTGTCACTGTGATGCTCTCCCCGCAAGGGGAACCTCTAACGGATAGTTTGGTCAATGACTTTGCGAAATATGACCAAATGATTTTGTTGTGCGGTCATTATGAGGGATTTGACGAGCGGATAAGGGAAATAATAAAACCCCGTGAAATATCTCTTGGCGATTTTGTTTTGACCGGCGGAGAACTGCCTGCACTGTGTTTAATTGATGCGGTAAGCAGAAAGCTTGAAGGAACTTTGGGAAAAATTGAGTCGGCCGATGAGGACAGTTTTTCTAACGGGCTTTTGGAGTATCCTCATTATACAAGACCCCGAGAGTATAGAGGTTTAGCTGTTCCGGAGGTTTTACTAAACGGTAATCATAAGGATATTACAGAGTTTAGGTTTCAAAAAAGTTTGGAGCGTACAAAACTGAAACGCCCTGACCTTTATAATAAATGGTTTGACAATAATTAAACAATAAGATATAATAATTATATTATATATGAAAGAAGGGGCTAAGTATGAATAAAAAGAGTATTAAAACACCTATAAATAGCTGGTTTGCCATTGTCGGGGGGGGGGCACTCTAGGCTCCGCCGGAGGCTCGGAAGGTAAGAAGGCAGGAGAGCAAGCCGGTTACGTTACCCTCCCCTTGTATTCCCCTCCCCTCAAGGGAGGGGACATGAAGCGCTTTCCCTCCTCATGTAAAGATAAGTTTAACTTTTGCAGCGGAATGTTGCCGATACGAACTTATCGTTCTGGCGCCTTAGCGTCTTATCGTCTAAAAAAGGAGAGGGAGAACAACATCCCGAAACGAACCTATTCACTTATTGACTTATTAACTTATTCACCTAAGAAAATGTCTGCCTTTACTTTAGCAGAGGTTCTAATCACCCTCGGCATAATTGGCGTTGTTGCCGCAATGACTATACCTTCTCTTATAACCCAGCACCAAAAGCATGTTACAGTAAACAAGCTAAAAAAGGCTTTATCCATAATTGAGCAGGCTTTTACAATGTCTCAGGCCGAAAATGGAGATGTATCGGAATTGGATTTCTTTAAGGCTGGTACAAATGTTACTGACAACCAGGAATTTTTAAATACTAAAACAAATGAATTTGTGAATAATTATATAATTAAAAATATAAAATTGCTAAAAGATTGCGGTTATAATAACGCAAATAATTGTAATGTTTATTATGTTACATCTTTAGATAGGACATCTGTCAGGTTGCCGATGCGTTCCGGAAGAATGTTTATAATAGCGGACGGGGTTCGTTACAGAATTGAACTTAATTCACACACGGAAAAAGATGAGGACGGTAATTCTATAAGCGTTACTTCAGGCAATATGCTAATTTTGGCTGATTTAAATGATGAAAAAGGCCCTAATATTTTAGGTCGTGATGTATTTGTTATTGAATTGGTTTCATCGTCTAAAAAATTGAGAATGTTTGGTCTGAACCGGAGTGATTCAGAATTGCGTGATAGCCCCACATCAGGATGTAATGTTCGTTCATCACAGCGTTTTTACTGCGGAGCATTAATTCAGCAGAATGGCTGGCAGATTAAGGATGATTATTTATGGAAGTAAGATTATCTCCTTGTATATTATTTTACTTTCTGATACAATGATTGTATAAGAGGGGGAGTAAAAATGGCTGTAGAAAGACAACATGTAAAAGAACAGGATAAAATTGAAAGACGTCATAATTTTGACCCGGTTGAAAGTAATTTAACCGAAGAACAGGTTAAACTTGAGGCATCGAGATGCCTTCACTGCAAAAATCCGAGATGCGTGGCAGGATGTCCTGTTAATATTCAAATTCCGGATTTTATTAAAGCAATTAAAGACGGTGATTTGAATAAAGCCGGAGAAATTATACGTCAAACAAGTATGCTTCCGTCTGTTTGCGGCCGTGTATGTCCGCAGGAAAGACAATGCGAGGGACAGTGTGTTCTCGGAATTAAGGGAGAACCTGTCGCAATCGGAGCATTGGAGCGTTATGTCGGAGATAATACGAAGGCTGAAATGCCCGAAATTAAACCTTCGGGTAAAAAAGTTGCAGTTGTCGGCTCAGGATGTGCAGGGATGACCGCTGCCTGCGATTTAAGAAAAGCAGGACATGATGTTGAAGTTTTTGAGGCTCTGCACGAACTCGGCGGAGTTTTGAGATACGGTATTCCTCCTTTCAGATTACCGCGTGTTGTTCTTGACAGGGAAATAGAAAACCTTAAAGCAATGGGGGTTAAATTCCATACGAATGTTATTGTTGGGAAATCCATTACTTTGAAACAATTAAAAGAAGACGGATTTGATGCAATATTTATTTGTTCAGGTGCGGGATTGCCTAAAATGCTGCATGTGCCCGGAGAGAATTTAAACGGCGTTTTTTCTGCAAATGAGTTTCTAACCAGAGTTAATCTGATGCACGCAGGACAACCTGACAGCCCGACTCCATTAAGAGTTGGTAAAAAAGTCGCAATATTTGGCGGCGGTAATGTAGCAATGGATGCGGCAAGAACAGCTGTTCGTGTAGGCTTTGAAGAAGTTTATATTATTTATAGACGTACTGAAAAGGAACTTCCTGCCCGTCTTGAAGAAATCAGACATGCCAAAGAAGAAGGTATTGTATTTAAATTCCTGTATGCTCCAAAAGAAATAATCGGAGAAAATGGCTATGTTAAAGCAGTTGAACTTGAAGTTATGGAACTCGGCGAACCTGATGAATCAGGCAGACGCAGACCTGTTCCGACAGGCAAGGTAGAAACAATGGAGCTTGACACTGTAATTGTTGCACTGGGCACCGGCCCAAATCCGATTATACAGCGTTCTGCAGAAGCTGACGGGATTGAAATTATAACCGATAAAAAAGGATATATTACGGTTGACGGAGAAACCCGCGCAACAAATATTCCGACAGTATATGCAGGCGGAGATGTTGCGCCTGTCGGGGAATCCAATGCTATTAATGCCATGGGAGCAGGTAAAAAAGCCGCAAAAGCTATTAACGAAATGCTAAAATAGGATTAATATGGAAAAAAGCAGTGAAATTAAAGAATTTAAGATAGGATACACAAAAAAACATTTGTTTTTTCTGTCCTTGGCTATAATTGCTTTTACTATAGCTGCTATTTATTTTATTTTTAATGCAGATAATTTAGCAATTGATTGTAGTCTTAATCCTAGGCGTTATTGCTTTGCGAATCCTATTTCTTATTACATTCTGGGTTTGTTTAGTGTTTGCTTTTTTTCAATCTTAGGTTCTTTAGCTTTGTTTAAATATATAAAAAATCCTGTAATTTTTACAATAAATGAAAAAGGTATTATGTTACCTGAGGGATTTGTTGAATGGAATGATATAATGAAGGCTAATTTATATAATATGCGTGGAACTGTGCTTTTAAGAATTAAGGTAAAAGCTCGTTGTGCTAAATATTTAAGAAGAAATTATAATATGTTTCAAAATTTTTTAGCTTCATTACAAGAAAAAAATACTTTTTCTTACTCTGTATCAGGAACAAATGTGGATATTGATGAATTGTATGGTTTTGTAAGGACGCATATAGAAAATGTTCGTAAAAAATATTAGTACAATATTTATAATTTTTATGTTATTGGCAACTCCGGTTTTTGCATTGGAGCTTGATACTTCTGTTGACGATGAAATAAGAAGGACTTATGACCCGTCAAAATTAGAACAGACACTTCCTGATTTGCCAAAAGCCCCGTCTACGGCTCCGCAGACTTCTCAAACACCGGCATCGACCCCGACGGCGCCGCCAAAGACGCTGCCTGTTACCCCTGATGCAAAACCTCAAATCGGAGTTAAAAAATTCCAAAATGATTATAAATACGATAAATCTACTGCAATAAGAATTAAAAAGGGTACAAAATTCAGGGTTAAGTCAAATTCTGTAATCTCGGATTATTTAAGAGAAGGGGCAAAGGTTTCTTTTACATCAATTAAGCCTGTAACCCAGCGATATATTACAATACCGGAAGGAACAAAGTTTACTGCAGTAGTTGAAGATTCGCACCAGCCACAAATGAGCGGCAACGGCGGACTTGTTGTACTTATGGTCGACAGTATTACAGTAAACGGCCAGACCAGAAGCGTTCACGGTAAAGTTACAAAAGCTAATATGAAAAAAATATTCTTTAACAATATGAAGGGTAAACGCAGTTACTGGAAAGGGGTTGCAAATCAAGTTGATAAGGGAGAAAATTTTTACAAAAAAACAAGAAGAACATCTTCAAAACTTGCAGATAATCCTGTAGGCATTTTAATTTCTCCTGTTCCTGTACTGACAGGCATGGTTGTTTATGCAGTAAATTTTGTTGGTTCCCCATTATTTGCCTTGTGGTCAAAAGGCGGAAGGATTTCAATCCCTGCCGGCAGCGAATTTGAGATAAAACTTTTGGAAGATGTGTATCTTTATTAGGTAAAAAGTTAATAGGTGAATAAGTGAATAAGTTCATTTCGGTGGAATAAATAACTCACTCCGACTGACTATGCACGCGTAAATATCTTATTGTATTATATTTGTCCAAAAACTGTTTATTTGATACGCGCCTGCATACTGTTATGACTTATTCACCTATTAACTTATTAACTTTTTTAACATTATTGTTAAAATTTTTAGTTTGTTCTATAATAGAAACATTAGTTTGAGGTAGGACAACTTATTTTAGTGAAGGAGAGATTATGATTAAAAAGTTGACTTCTCCAAAAGCATTAATGGCTCTTTTGGCTATGTTGCTTATGGGTGTTTCGCCTG
>CALVEX010000029.1 GCA_944326655.1 Candidatus Gastranaerophilales bacterium
GCGATCGCGACGGTCGTCTCACTCCCTCGCAATGACAAAGACCTTGTGAGCTCTGCTCACCGATCCCGGCATACCCTCCTTCCCTCTTATCTTCCAATCTTCCTAAATCAGCCCTCTCTCTAACTTAATTGAATATTTACAGCAAAACTCCCGACATTTACAATCAGGAGTTTTAGTCAACATTTATAGAAAAAAACTATTTAACAGCTTTTTTTACAGCATCGGTGATATCAGTACCGCCATAGAGTACAACACCTTTAGCAAGTACTAAATCGTAACCGCCTGCTTTAGCCTGTTCTGTAATTTTAGCGGAAATAGTATCATCTATAGCAGAAAGTTTTGAAGCGTAATTTTTGTCCATTGCAGCCTTTTTGCTATTCAACTCTTTGTTATATTTTTCTTCCAATGCTTGTTTTTTCTTTACATCTGTTGTTGCCGCAACATCTTTTCTTGCTTTTTCTACAAAAGCGACAAGTTCCTTTGCTTTTGCTTCCTGCTCTTTCTTCAAAGCTTTAACCTGTGAAGATGAAGCCACAACCTGCGGAACATCAACAACAGCAATTTTAGAAGGGACATCCGACATCGCAAAATTATTTACGGATATTCCGATAATAAAAGCACCTACAGCTACCGCCAAAAATTTCATCTTGTTGTTCATATTTTCTCCTCATACACTACTTATACTATTTTTTGTAAACATTGGTACATATAAAGATTGATATTTATGTAAACACCTTTACAAGTACCTTTATATTATATATAATAATAGCAGGTTAAAATAGATTTTGTTAAAAGATTAATTTTTATTAACACTTTGTAATAAAAATTAAAGAAATTATAAATTATTTCGGCTCCTAACGCAAAAAATTTTTTGACCGGATTTAAATATATATATATTTGAAAATTTTTAAAGGTGATAATAAATGAAAAAGATTAGTTCGAGAAGAAATATTCTAAGTGCAATTATGTGTATTGCTTTTGCGTTTCCTGCATTTAATACCCCGGTAAAAGCAGTTGATATGCCGACTATACCCCAAATTATACAGGAAGCAGGCATGCAGGGCGGTATGAACCAGATGCATGACACAAACTACCTCAAAGAAAGATATCAGGAAAATTATAGAAACGAAGACTATCAATACTACCAGAGGAGAAAGCAGCTGGAAGAAAATCCCGGAAGTAAGGAAAATCAGGTTATCCAAAATTACAACGGCGGCTCTATGCAGCAGGCAACTGTTGAAGAATTAAACACCAAAGGTGTATTTGTAAATTCTGTAGAAGTTGCTCCTTCTGAGATTTTAACAAAAGAAGAAATAAATAAACTTGTTCAACCGATAGTCGGTAAAAATGTATTTATTGAAGATATTCAAAGGGTAATTGACAGCATCAATAACTTATACGCAGAAAAAGGTTTTGTAACGGCAAGAGCATTTTTACCGGAACAGACAGTTGAAAACGGAAACATTTATATCGCTTTGACCGAAAGCCGTATCGGAAGCATTACCGTTCAGGAAAACAGATGGACAAAAGACGGATATATCACAAGCAGATTACCGCAAAAAGAAGGCGATTTGTTTGATATTGTTGAACTCGAAAAAGATATCCTCGACTTCAACAGATACAATGACGGTATTAAATTAACGGCAAACCTTAAAGCCGGGCAAAAACCGGGAACAACTGATGTTGAAGTTGTTGCAGATGAAACATTCCCGTTCCACATAATGGGTATTTTTGATAACGCCGGCCGTTACAATACAGGGAGCCTCAGAGGCGGTGCAATGATTTACGCTGACAGCTTATTCGGACACAGAGACAGGGTGTCTTTAGGTTCGTATTTTTCTAAAGGCGCACAGAGCCCGTTCTTTGATTACAACTTCCCCGTAAATAAAAAAGACGGACGTGTAGGTTTCATGTATTCATCGACATTTGCAAAAGTTAAATATGGCGCTTTAACTGACATTTTCGATTTGAGAAGTGCCGGTCAACAATATTCACTTTACTATATGCAGCCGATTATCAGAAAACCGGGATTTGAATTAAAAACTTATGCAGCGGCTAACTACAAACGTTCCAGAACTGATATGGGACTGGTGCCTTTCCCTGAAATCGACCTTCCGGCTTCAATTGATAACATCACATCTTTAGAAGTTGCATTAATGTTGAGAAAAGATACTAAATACGGTATTTGGTACTTAAATCAGGATGCATACTATTCATTCCCTATATTCAACAGTGACCGCGATAATAACTATTTTAAATACAGCGGAAGTGTTGTCAGATTGCATGATTTTTCTCATGGCATTATCGGTCAATTGAGGGCTAACTACCAAATTGTACCGGGCGATAAACAAATTCCTTACCTTGATATGATGCAGACAGGCGGTTTGGCAACAGTAAGAGGTTATTCAGAAGGTTTGATGATTGGCAAAAACGGTTACTTTATCAGCGGTGAATTGATGTTCCCTATTTTACCGCGTGAAATAACAAGTCCGAGATCAGGAGAAAAAATTCCATTCCTTGGTAAATATGTTAAAGGTGCAGTTTTTGCAGATACAGCTGGTATTTTCCCTGCAGCATCAGAAGACTATATGCAGGGCAGTTATTTTGCGGCATCTCTCGGTGCCGGCTTAAGAATACAGTTGCCGGCTGACCTGAGTGCGAGATTATACTGGGGCTTCCCGCTAATTCGCAACTACAACGAACCATACAGTAAAATGGGGCGTTTCCACTTTGAATTAACACTATCACCAAATATTGATGCACTGCTTGCTTCCAGAAGCACAGCCGCAGTTCCGAAAACACAGTTCCAAAAAAATGTTGAGGCCGAATACATTAATAACTATGATGATATAAGACACTACGACTACTTCTATGATGGTGGCGGCGGATCGCTATAATTTTATTTATTTGCCATTTTGTCATGCTGAATTTATTTCAGCATCTTAAAGCAGATCCTGAAACAAGTTCAGGATGACTTTAAACGACAAAATGGCAATATAATAGGAGGTTAAATTGGTCAGAGGTATATTTATTACAGCAACCGGTACAGACGTCGGAAAAACCTACATCTCATCACTTATTGTAAAAAAGATGAGAGAACTTGGTTATAATTGCGGATATTTTAAACCTGCTCTAAGCGGCACTGAAATAGTAAACGGAAAACTTATCCCAGGAGATTGCGATTATGTATTAAAGCATTCGGGAATAAATCGTAATCCGGAAGATTACGTATCCTATATATTTAAAGAAGCTGTATCTCCTCATCTTGCATCAGAAATAGAAAACAATCCCATAAAAATCGAAAAAATAAAAGCTGATTTTAAAAGGATAAAAAAAGAATTTGATTATTTAGTTGTCGAAGGTGCCGGCGGAATTTGCTGCCCCTTTAATCTTAAAGAGGAAAAACTTATGCTTTCTGATGTTGTAAAAGCATTGGATTTAGATATTATTATTGTTGCAAATGCAGCGCTGGGAACTATTAATTCGACAATGTTGACCGTTGAATACGCAAAACAACAACACATAAACATAAAAGGTATAATACTTAACAGGTATGATGAAAATAATTTCATGCAAAAAGATAACAAAAAACAAATTGAGCATCTGACAGGGATTAGAGTTATATCGTCAATTCCGGATAACGGCAATGATGTCGAAGATCTATCAGAGTTCTTTAAAGAGGTATAAATGAATAATTTAGCGGAAAAAGATTTAAAATACATATGGCACCCCTGCTCACAAATGAAAGATTATGAAACTCTTTCACCCGTTGTGATTGAAAAGGGAGAAGGAATTTATTTATATGACTTTAACGGGAAAATATATTATGATGTTATAAGCTCCTGGTGGTGCAATCTTCTCGGGCACTGCAATCCGCATATAAGTTCCGCTCTAAAAACACAGGCAGACAAACTTGAACATGTTATATTCGCAAACTTTACACACGAACAGGCAATAAAACTTTGTGAAAGGTTAACAAAAATTCTGCCGAAAGGCTTATGCAAGTTTAATTTTACCGACAACGGCTCATCAGCAATTGAAGCTGCAATGAAAGTCAGTTTCCAATATCACCAACAAACCGGAACCCCCCAAAAAACAAAATTTATGGCATTAACAGAAGCATATCATGGAGAAACAATAGGAGCATTATCTGTCGGAGATTGTGATTTATACACTAAATTATATAAACCTATTTTAATGGACATTGTAAGAGTTCAGGGACCTGACTGTTTCAGATGCCCTTATGGTAAGACCAGAGATAACTGCAGCTGTGAATGCTTTGAACATGCAGAAAAAACATTTGCCGCACACGGAGAAAAAACTGCCGCAATGCTTGTTGAACCGCTTTTGCAAGGCTCTGCAGGAATGAAAATTTATCCCCCGCTATATCTGAAAAAACTCCGTGCGCTCTGTGATAAATATAATGTTCATCTGATCGCTGATGAAATCGCAACGGGCTTTGGCAGAACCGGAAAAATGTTTGCATTTGACCATGCCGGAGTTTCACCTGATATCATGTGTCTTTCCAAAGGCCTTACTGGAGGCTACATGCCCATGGCTCTTTTTGTAACCACCCAAAAGATATATGACGCATTTTATGACGACTACAATACCGGAAAAGCATTTATGCACAGCCATACATACAGCGGAAACCCGCTTGCCTGTTCCTGTGCCAATGCAGTTCTTGATATACTTGAAGATGGTACTGTTCTAAAAAAAGCACAGGAAAATGCTCTGTACTTTAACAAAATAATAAGTGAAAAATTTCTTCCTCACCCCAATGTCGGAGAAGTCCGGCATATCAGTTTAATCAATGCAATAGAACTTGTTAAAGACAAACAAAGTAAAAAGCCTTTTGACGGCAACCTGAGAACCGGTTACCAAATTTACAAAAAGGCTTTGATGGAGGGAGTTATTTTAAGACCTTTAGGTGATGTTATTTATTTTAATCCGCCTTTGATTATAGACAAAAGTGATATGGATTATGTTACCGATATCGCCTTCAGGTGTTTAAACGAAATTTTGCCCGCAAAAATCTAATGCGTTAAATAAATAACGTATAAACTACACTTTTTAAAACCGATACCTACTCGTCTGGCAAAATCTTTGACGAAAAAAAAGGAACTCTCAATCAAATACTTCGTCTTAATTTTTAAAAAGGATTTATCCTTCTGTTGTTAATTCTTCCCAGATACTTGGTACTACGATTAACGCAGTATAAACTATGAATCCGAATAGAATTAAATTAATAGCTTCCATGATATAACTCCTATCTGTTAGCTTTAGCGAACCGAAACGACACAATATAATTCGCTACAATAATATTATTCCCATGCTCATTAGGAAATTAACATTTTTATTATAATATAAAAGAGGAATTTATGAAAAAGAAAATTACAAAATTATTTAATAACTTATGCTGCTCACACTGTAAAAACAGTTTTGATGAGGATTCAGTTATAATAAAAAGAGAAGAAGATGGATTAATGGTTATAAGCCTTCAGTGCAAACATTGCGGTAAAAATTTCGGTGTTGCATTTGTAGGATTTACCGATATCAACATAAAAGATTACGAACCCTTAGAAGTACAGGAAGGGCCGGAACCTATAAATTATGATGATGTAATTGATGCGCACAGATTTATCCAGAGCCTTGAGGCAGATTGGCAAAAACACCTGCCAAAATAATATACCATTTAGCAAATAGACCACCTATAAT
This sequence comes from Candidatus Gastranaerophilales bacterium, assembly GCA_944326655.1. GTDB lineage: Bacteria > Cyanobacteriota > Vampirovibrionia > Gastranaerophilales > Gastranaerophilaceae > Stercorousia. The sequence goes on from CALVEX010000029.1 coordinate 5,719, forward strand.
ATGAAATCAGCTTTCTTCTAGTGAATAGTGAATAGAGTTTAGAAGAATAAGTTCTTTTCATAAAATTTAATTCCTTTCAAAAATTTTACGCGGGCTTTGCACACTGATAACAGCATACCTTCCTGACCTCTTGCCTTCTGTTCCTCCATTAATAAGATTCTGAGCCAAGTTCAGAATGACGGTTGGTTAATCCCCTCCCTTGAGGGGAGGGGAATACAAGGGGTGGGTGATAACCTTAAGAGAATAAGTTAATAAGTCAATAGGTGAATAAGTTCGTTTCGGGGAATAACTCTCCCTCTCCTTTTCAAGGAGAGGGCTGGGGTGAGGTTTAAATTGTTTTGGACGATAAGACGCTAAGACGTTAGGATGATAAGTTCGTTTCGGCAGCGTACCGCTGCAAAAGTGAAGTTTATCTTTATGCGGGCTCTGCCCGCAGATAACAGCCTGACCTCGTGACTTCCTGCCCTCCGGCCCTCTATTAATTAGATTCTGAAACAAATTCAGAATGACGATACCGTATGCGCCTCCGGCGGAGCCTAGATCCCCCCCCCCTCCATATATCCTTAATATAACTTATTTATCAGTCTTATGTTAAATTATTAAAATAAAAATTTACGTTATGAAACATTTTAAGCCATATGGCATGGTTTATGCTACATTAAAAAATGTAATAAGACACATATAGTTTAAGGAGATTAATGAATGTCTGAATATCTGAGCAAGGAAGAGATTAAACAGTGGAGAAGTTCATTAGAAAAGATTACATTAGAAGAATATGCTGCCAGATTAGGGAAAAAAATTGAAGAGGCGAAGCCTACAAATGATTTAATAGACATAGTATTGAAGGGTAAACCGGTGGTTTCATCAGAAGATGAATGGAAACAGCCCCATGCGGAAAGACTTAGCGCGATTGCAGAACGAGGCTACGAACGCGAAAGAGAAATTGCACCAAGTCCTTTCTCTATTCATAAAATGATAGCAGATGAAACTCCTGCTAAACCGGTAAAAGAAAAAAAACAACCTAAAAAGAAAACAGCTGCAAAAAAAGCTCCGGCCGCCAAGGCAGGGAAAAAGGCTGCAAGTAAAGAAAAAGCAGACTCGTTGAGAGATGAAGTCAGAATTGTATTTAAAAAGGCTTTAACTGACAGAGAGCAAAAAGTTTTTGATCACTTTGCCCAAAATAAAGGCAAAATTGTTTATGCAAAAGATCTTGCAGCCTTACTTGATTTACCAAGAGATTATGTATATAAATACATTAAAAATCTAAGAGCTAAAATTGAAGGCGATAAACTTGAAAATGCCGACAAAGGCGGGTTTATCCTGAATATATAACAATATTTCATAATCAGTTCAGAAAAAACTCTTTTATATATATAAAAGAGTTTTTTTATTTTCTTAATAATACACTCATTCCCGCAATAAAATAGTTTTTTACCTCAGCAAGTGATCTTATACGGGACAGCATTTTCAAAATATATAAAGGTCTTAAATAAAAACGTTTAATCGCCGATTTATGAAGTTCAAACACCCTGTCTTTAGAAAGTGCATGCGTATTTACAGCCGGATAAAAATATGCATTTTCAAAAGATGTTTCCTTGTCAAATAAATTGTGTTCTTTTGCATATTCATAAAATCTTGTACCGGGAAGCGGCGTCGCTGTATAGAAGCTTATAAAATCACTGTCAAGTTCAATGGCAAAACGGATAGTTTCTTCCGCTGTTTCTTCAGTTTCCCAAGGAAGACCGATTACAAAATAGTTGTATATTCTTATTTTTGCCTGCTTAAATACGTTTACAGTCCTTCTGACATCATCCAGAGTAATTTTTTTACCCATTTTTTCCAGCATATATTGCGATCCGCTTTCAACACCTATACTGACAAGACGGCAGCCAGACTTATACATAATCTTTGCCATTTCCAAATCAGCAGTATCTGCTCTAGTATTTGCAGACCAGGTAATTTTCAATCCGCTGTCTATAATTGCCTGACATAAAGCAAATGTCCATTCCCTGTCAAAATTAAAAATATCAGACCAGAAAAGAATATTTGTTATATTGTATTTTTCAACGCATTCTTTTAATTCCGCAACAATATTTTCAGGAGACCTGCGCCTGACTTTTGCACCGGAAACGGGTGTTGCAAGACAAAAAAAACAATGAAAAGGACATCCCCTTGAAACTTTTATAGTTGCCTGAACTTTGTTGTTGTCAGGCCGTTTGTAAATATTATTGTCTACAAGATGACGTGCAGGAAAAGGCAACGAATCTAAATCTTCGATAAACGGCCTTTTTCCGGTAAACTTAACACCGTCATTTTCTTTATAATAAATACCCAAAATCTCATTTTTTGACTTGTCCTGCAATATTTCTTTCAGTGTTTCTTCTGCTTCCCCGAGAATACCAAAATCCAATTCATCATGTTCTTTGATAATTTTTTCGGCAAGAGTAAGAAAAGCAGCCCCTTTTGCAATTGTAATAATATCCGGACAAATTTCTTTTGCTTTTTTTACCGCTTCAAGATCATGTTCTAATGTCGGAGTTGCAATATTTACAACAAGGTAATCAGGTTTAAATTCTTTTAAATCAAGTTCAAAATCACCGCCCTGACTGTAGTCATGAATTTTAGCCTCAAGCCCGCATCCTTCTGCAATCGCCGCAAGATACATTAAATCCGTCGGCGGCAAAGGCGGTATAACTATTAAATCCCTTGTAGGCTGCTGGCAGCGGTCTTCTCTGTTCAAAACCGGAGAAGGCGGGTATATTAAAAGAATTCTTTTCTTATTATCTGACATATTAAACCTTCTCCTTAACGGTATTAGCGACAAAAGCAGCTATTGCAAGACATATGGCTCCGATTAAAAAAGCGAATTCCCAATGATAATTTATATAATCAGACCCCATTGTGAATGAACATTTTGAAATAAGCCATGCAACCAGTGTACAAACAAAGACCTGCGGGCCTGCGATGAAAATATTAAATATACCCATAACAGAGCCCTCTGTTCCTTTTTTTATAAATTGTGAAAGCATAGCAAACGGCAAAGCACAAATACTTGCCCAGCCGATACCGGCAACGCCCATCAATAAAGCAACGGCCTTAGGCTGTTTTGTTAAAAACATTCCAAGGTATGCCAATATCATTGTTATTAAAGATATAATATGAACTTTCTTATTTGTATATTTTGCAGATAAAACACCGATTGGAATTGCTACAAGAAAACAAACAAGATTAAAAATAGCAAAACACACTGAAGAAAAATTTGTTCCGGTCAAAACAGCCTGAGAAAAACTTTCTTTTGTGAGTTCATCAACAGTTGTTAAATCCGGCACACAATAAATTGTATGAACAGCATACTGTGTAAAAAATATCATCATACACATTGTACCGATCCAGGTAAAAAACTGCATTGTACAAATTTTTGAAACTTCCGGAGACATCGCAAAAAAGTTTTTTAAAGAATCCCAAAAAGTAGTTTCTATTTTATCTGCAACAGCCACATCTTTTATAATTTCTTTTTTGGTTTGTCGTTCTTTGATAGTCAAACAAGTCCAGGTCATAGCCAGAGTAAATGCAAGAGCAGCCATAATAAACTGGGCTGTTATTGACATCTGGTAACCGAAAGCCCATTTAAGCAACGGTGCAGTTCCGGCAGCAATTACCGAACCCAAACCTATTGCTAAACTTATATAAGAATTAGCGAGAGAATATTGTTCTTCCGGAACAACATCAGGCACAAGCGCCCTGTAAGGCCCCTGTGCGATATTAACACATGCATCTATAACCCAGATCATTATTGCAGCTATAAAAAGCGCTGTCAGAGGCGGCAAATTTATACCGGTAAAGTTATGCAAAAAATCTGCAACCGATGCAGAATTCGGGAAAATCCATAATGCGAGAGAAGCAAGCAAAGCACCGCCTAAAAGATATGGTCTGCGTCTTCCAAAAGGAGAAACCGTTTTATCACTCAGCGCCCCGACTACAGGCTGAACAACCATTCCGGTAAATGGTCCGGCAAGCCAAATTAAACCATACAAAAATGGGGAAGCACCAAGTCCTTCCGTCACAGGTCCTGACAAAATTATTCTCATCTGCCAGGCAAACTGCAAGCCTAAAAACCCCAGCGCAAAATTTAAAAACTGAACAGTCGTAAATTTTTTCAAAACATTATTCTCTTCCATTAAATATCTCCCCAATATAATCCGTATATTTAAGAATACTACCAATATAAAGTCAGGTCAAGCACTTTTTAAAGGGACTTATATCGCAGTTTAGACTAAATAAGGTAAAAGTCGTCACCCTGAACTTGTTTCAGGGTCTAACAACATAGAGATTCCGAAACACGGAGGTCAATCCGACGTTCGGAATGACAGTATGACTGTATTTTCGATAATGTCCGGTGTAAACTGCGATATAAGTCCCTTTTTAAAATTATTATATTGACAAAACAATAAAAATCATAAATAATAAATTATATTACAGGAAATTAAGAGGAGTTTTGTTATGGTTAAAAATAAGAAGCTGAGAATTGCCCCCCCCCGCAAGCGTGACACGCAGAAGGCAAGAGGTCAAGAAGACAGGAGGGCAGGCCGTTAATGGAAGATTGGAAGATAAGAGGGCAGGAAGGGATGCCGGTATCTGTGAGCGAAGCTCACATAAAAATAAATTCCTTCCCTTAATAGGGAAGGTTAGGATGGGTTTCAAACAATACCCACCCCATCCCTCCCTGATCAGGGAGGGAGAAAATAAATCCCAAAACGAACTATTTTGTCCTAACGTCTTAGCGTCTTATCGTCTAAAACGATCACCCCTCACCCTAACCCTCTCCCACAGGGGGAGAGGGAACTATATCAACTTGATGAAACGAACTTATTCACCTAAACCCACTTCACTCTTCACTCATCACAGTTCACTAAGGAATAAAGCTGCCTTTACATTGGCTGAGGTCTTAATCACCCTCGGCATTATCGGTGTGGTTGCTGCAATAACAATACCAAATTTAATTACAAATCATAAAAAGAAAGTTCTTCCAGTAAGACTGCAAAAATTTTACTCAACATTTAATAATGCTCTGCAAATGTCTCAGGTTGATAACGGAGATATAATAAGCTGGGAGTTACCAAACCGCTCTGAGGGCACTGATGATTCTCGAGCCGACAGTTATCAATATTTTAATAAATATATTTTATCTTACATGAAGGGGATACGTAAATGTCCACCAGGTGACACCGAATGTAATTATGAACTCGACCCTGATGTCAATGCCGAAAATGGCAAGAATTATAGCAGGTTTGTCTTTACTGACGGTTCCTGTTTTGGACTAAACGCAGGCTGGACAAATGAACGGAATGCACGTATACATGGATTTTTCGACTATAACTGCAACGGAAAACCGAATAAAGCGGGAAAAGATGAATTCGCGTTTTATATGAACTTCGCAACCAACTCTTCCTCATATACACCGTTTCAATATACAAATTTTTACAGCAACGGCAAAAAACTTTCTACCATGGACAGGGAAGAGGTAAAAGAATTATGCAAAAACGAACCGCAAAATTGCGGAGCACTTATCCAGTATGACGGCTGGAGAATTGCAGACGATTATCCGGGAAAAATTTAGAATTTTTATTTTATAAATTATCTTTTCACTGCGGCATCAATTAAACCTTTAAACAGTGGATGCGGATGTTCCGGACGTGACTTGAATTCCGGATGGAACTGCGATGCAACAAACCAATCGAGTTTTGGGAGTTCAACAACTTCCGCAAGCATTCCGTCTGGTGACATACCGGAAAAAACAAGACCAGCATCTTCAAGAGACTTTATATACTCGTTGTTAACTTCGTATCTGTGTCTGTGGCGCTCGGAAATTTTTTCTTTACCGTAAGCTTTTGCAGCCCTTGAGCCCTTTTTCACAATACAGTCATAAGCTCCAAGCCTCATTGTTCCGCCGTAAGCATGAACATTTTTCTGCTCAAGCATCAAATCAATAACGGGATACTGAGCATTTTCATCAAATTCAGTTGAATTAGCACCCTTTAAACCAACAACATTTCTTGCATATTCAATTACCGCACACTGCATGCCCAAACATAAACCCAAAAACGGCACATTGTTTTCTCTTGCATATTTAATTACGTTTAATTTTCCTTCGATGCCTCTAATCCCGAAACCGCCCGGAACAACAACTGCCTGAATATCTTTCATCAACTCTTTGCATTTAGCCTCATCCAGACACTCTTCAGAGTTAATCCATTTAATATCGACAGCCGCTTCATTTGCATATCCGGCGTGTTTTAAAGATTCCACAACAGAAATATATGCATCCGAAAGTTTTGTATATTTGCCTGCTATTGCAACTTTTATTGTCCTTTTAGGATTTTTAATCCTGTCAACAAGTTTTTCCCAGCCCTTCATATCGGCTTTTCTGTCATCTACCCTGAGCATTTCAAGAACAACATGAGCCATGTTCTGTGCTTCAAGAGCAAGTGGAACTTCATAAATACTTTTCATATCACGGCACTCAATAACAGCCTCTTTCGGAACTGAGCAGAAAAGTGCAAGTTTTTCCCTTTCTGTTTTCGGGATAGGTCTTGTTGTACGGCACACAAGAATTTCCGGCTGAATACCATAACTTCTCAAAACATTTACACTGTGCTGAGAAGGTTTTGTCTTTAATTCTCCGGATGTAGGCAGATAAGGAAGCAATGTACAATGAATAGACAGGGCATTACCAATGCCGGCTTCTGTTTTAAACTGCCTGATAGCTTCTACAAAAGGTAAACTTTCAATGTCGCCGACAGTTCCTCCTATCTCAATTAATTGAAAATCCGGATTAAATTGCTTTGTTGCACTTACAATTCTTGACTTTATCTCATTTGTTATATGCGGAATAACCTGAACTGTAGCACCTAAATAATCGCCGCGCCGTTCTTTTTTTATTACATGCTGATAAACGCTTCCGGATGTAACATTATTGAACTTACCCAAAGACGTATCAGTAAATCGTTCGTAGTGGCCCAAATCCAGGTCGGTTTCAGCGCCGTCATCCGTGACAAAAACTTCACCATGCTGGAAAGGGCTCATCGTCCCCGGATCGACATTTATATAAGGGTCAAATTTCTGGTTAATAACAGAAAATCCCCTTGCTCTCAATAATCTGCCTAAAGACGCAGCAATAATACCTTTGCCTAGTGAACTTACAACACCACCCGTAATAAATATATATTTTGTCATTTTTAACCCCACTTTTCAAAATATGAACGGCCTTACCTATTGAATTTCAAATATAAAACCTTTCACCAATTCAGCGTTTCAATTCGTAAACTAATTAATTTTCGGAACTTTAAAAAATCCGTTTTCCTCTTCAGGAGCATTTGCCATTAATTCTTCTTTGCTTATTTCCTGAACAACTTTATCTTCACGCATTACATTGCAAAAATCAATAACCTGGCACATAGGTTTTACGTCAGAAGTATCAACTTCATTCATCTGATCAACATATTTTAAAACATCACCTAACTGTTTTGTATAAAGCTCTTTTTCTTCTTCTGTTAATTCCAATCTTGCTAATTTTGCAACATGCTCAACATCTTTAATAGTAATCATATTCTTTACTCCATAACTAAATAGATTTTAGCACAAAAATTTTACATGCAGGCCAAATATTACATAAATTTAATGATTTCTAAAAATAAAAAGTTATGCTATAATACATATTAATTAATTGGAGATAGTTTTGTTGGATACTAAAGAAAAACCCGAAGATAATCTGGATATGCAAATTCTTGCTTACAAAGACTGTAAGGATGAAAAGAAAAAAAGAATGATGCATATAACTATTGTGGAAAATGCAATGGGACTTGTAAAAAAAATTGCAGGAAGTATTGCTGCCCAGTCAGGTATTTCTAATGAAGATCTTGTTCAGGTAGGTTCTATAGGGTTAATTAAAGCGATCGAGTTTTTTAAACCGGACAAAAATGCGAAATTTAAAACATATGCATCTTACTTTATCCGCGGGGAGATCAAACATTATCTCCGCGACAAGGCTTCAATGATAAAAGCTCCGCGCGAGTTACAGGAACTTGTTTTTAAAATAAGTTCTGCCGTCAAACAGCTAAAAAGCAGAGGGATTGAAGACCCGTCAGAAGATCAGATAGCTGATGTCGTAGGTATTCCTGTTGAAAAAATTCATGAAGTCATGGAAATTGAACTTTGCAAAAGTACGCTCTCTCTGGATCAGGCTATTTCTTCAGTTGATGATGATGATTTAACTCTTATTGATAAAATACCTTCCGGTGATTATCAGGAATTTATGAACTCTTACGAAGACAAAATAATGCTTGCGTCGGCAATAAAAAAACTTCCGCCTGACCTGCAAAAAATTATAGAATTAAGCTATTATCAGGATCTGAACCAGAGAGAAATTTCGGAAAAATTAAATATATCCCAAATGCAGGTTTCAAGAAGACTGAAAAAAGCTATCAGCAAAATGTATCAGATAATTAAAAAAGATGAAAACTAAAAGGAGACATATATGGGCGCATTAATCGCAATATTAGCTCTCGTATTTATTACGGGTTTATGTATAGGAAGTTTTTTGAATGTAGTAATTTTGAGAACATTGAGCGAGGAATCTATTGTTTTTCCGGCTTCCAAGTGCCCGAAATGTCAGACTCCTTTAAAATGGTGGCATAATATCCCTGTATTTTCTTATATTTTTCTTAGAGGCAAATGCGCTTTCTGCAAAGAACATATAAGCATCCAATACCCGATAGTCGAACTTTTTACAGGTATAATTTTTATATTATTATTTCTCAAATTCGGAATAAGTTTTCAGACATTGTTTACATGGATTGTAAGTTCGGTGTTAATAGTTATAGCAGGAACGGATATTAAAGAAAAAGTCGTCTATGACCTTCACACATATATACTTGTAGGATTAGGTCTTCTTTATGCAATCGTGGTAACAATTATTGCCGCAACACAAATGCATTATGCAGGAACTCCTCTTGAATTCACAAAATATATTCTTTTAAATAATCCGATAACAAATTCTCTGCTCGGTATTATTGCCGGTGTGGTAATACTTGAAATTTGTGCACGTGCCGGGTATCTTGTTGCAGGGACAAGAGCATTTGGAGAAGGTGACAGTTTTATTGCGGCAGGCCTGGGGGCTTTGTTCGGCTGGAAAACACTCATTGTTATTCTGGCGTTAGGCGTATTAATCCAGGTGATAATTTTTCTGCCTATATTTATAAAAGGACTTGCAAAAAACAAAGATTGGAAAACACTTGTATCATTTACAATTTTTGTTATATATGCCATAGCATTCTATGCCTTACAGCATTTTAGAATAATAACTCCAGACACTATGTTAATTTACACAATAGGGGCATTAATTCTTGCAATACTAGGTGTTTTATCATGCGTTCTTATATTCAAAGGGCTGAGAGAACATCCCGAAAACAGAACCTATATGCCGTTTGGCCCTGCCATGGTTGCAGCGGCATTTGTCGCTCTGCTTATATAAGAAATAGATATCAATGAACTGTTTAAAGGCGTTGAGTAACTATTGACTAATCGTATCTTACATGATACAATATTAGTATGAAAACTATTTTGAAATATCAGCTTATAAATGGCGATATCCCGTTTGATGACTGGTTAAACTCTCTTGATAAAAGTGATAAAATAGAAGTCTTGATTAGACTAGAAAGACTTAAGAGCGGTCTTTACGGAAAATATCGAAATTTATCTAAAGGTATTTCGGAATTAAAATTCTATAATGGTAATAGAATATATTTCGCCGAAATTAATAATCTAATTTTATTACTAATCAACGGCGGAAATAAACAAAGACAATCTAAAGATATAAAAAAGGCAGAGAACTATTTGAAAGAATATTTAGAAAGGAAACAAAATGGATAAAATGCCGGAATTTAAAATAGAAGATTACCTTAAAAATGATTTGGATATGCAAAAAGAATATTTAAACCAATTACTAAATTTATACATTGAAGACGGTAATATTGAAGCCTTTTTAAGTGCTCTAAAACCTTTAATACAAATGCATGGAAGTCTAACTGAATTCGCAAAAAAAACAGGGATTAACAGAACATACTTTTATAAACTTTTTAAAAATCAAGTTACACCTGAACTTCCGACTATTGTATTAATTATTAAAAATCTCGGATTTGATATTAAGTTTAACTTAAGCAGAAAAATTGTTTAAACAGACAATATTTTTAATGCTTCTTTTAAAATTTCTTCTGCAGAAGCCTTATCATTCAACAATGTAACGGCTTTTGATATAGCGTCCTGAATTTCTTTCCGTTCATAGCCGAGAGATACAAGCACCATCTGTGCATCTTCAACCGCCCTGTCATCAACTTTTGCAGGCGTAACAGATGTTATTTTTATCGGTTCTTTGGTTTGATAATTCATTAATTTATCTTTTAATTCAAGAATAATTTTTTGCGCTAATTTCGGCCCGACACCTTTTGCACGGGTAAGCTCTTTATAATTCCCGCCGATTACAAAACCTATAAGCTCTGAGGATTCAAATTCATCAAGCAGAGTTAACGCCATTTTAGAACCGACACCCGATACAGACATAAGAATGTTGAATATATCTCGTTCTTCCCTGTGTAAAAATCCGCAAAGGCTCATCTTGTCCTCTCTGTGAAGCAGGACTGTATAAATTCTTACATCACCATCCGGCATTTTATTGAAATCTCTTGTTGTAACTTCCAAAAGATAGCCCACACCGGAAGCTTCCACAGTAACAAAAGTTCCTTTTGACGAATTTGATTTATTGGATAAAATCCCTTTTATATAATCGTACATTAGTTTTCCCTCAAAGTTCTTCTTATCACGGCAATATCCTGATCAAGATTTTTGTTTGTCCTCAGCTCATCTCTGATTTTTTCGTAGGAATAAAGCATTGTTGTATGTTTTTTTCTGAAGAATTCCGCGATATTTTCAAAACTTTTCTGCGTTAGCTCGCGAGCCATATAAACAGCCACATGACGTGCTGATGAAACACGCTGGTTTCTTGCCGCACTCAAAAAGTCATTTAAAGATACCCCGTAATATTCCCCGACAGCGCGCGCAACTTTTTCTATTGTAATTTCCTGTTTTATACTCTCACAATTCAAAACCTTTTTTGCAAATGCAAGAGTTAAATCAGTTTTTTCAATATCAGCATAGGCACTTACTTTATTAAACGCGCCTTCAAGTTCTCTGACATTGTTTACAAAATTCTTTGCAATATATTCAAACACATCAAAATCCGCTTTAACATTTGCCTGCTCCGCAAGATTTTTCAATATCGCGACACGGGTTTCAAAATCCGGCGGGGTAATATCAACCATTAACCCCATCTCAAAACGTGTTCTGAGCCTGTCAGGAAGTGTCGGAATATCCTTGGGCAGCCGGTCTGAAGTTATCACAATCTGCTTATTTTTATTATGCAGACTGTCAAATGTATGGAAAATTTCTTCCATAGTATAGGTCTTACTTTCCAAAAACTGAATATCGTCAATCAAAAGCACATCGACATTTCTGTATTTCTGGCGAAATTTGTCCATACGTGCATTTCTATCATTCCCGCCGCATTGAATATTTTTAATTAATTCATTAACATATTCTTCGGTTTTAATATATTTAACTTTTAATTTTGGCTTATTAAAAATTATGTAATGTCCTATTGCCTGCATAAGGTGTGTTTTGCCAAGTCCCGAGGCCCCGTAAATAAACAAAGGATTGTACTTTTTAGCAGGATTTTGCGCAACGGCGAATGCTGCAGCATGGGCAAAGCGGCTGTTTTCGCCGACTACAAAATTTGAAAACTTGTATTTCAAATTCAAATTTGCCGAAGACTGCATCTGCGCAAGGTTATCCAGAATTTTCGATTCTTCCGTTTCAGGAAGTGCTCTTTTGGCTTTTTGATATTCTTTTTTCTTTTCTTTCTGGTACTTGTCAGCAAGTTCGGAGTCGAAAGTAATCTGGTATCCTATATCTTTTCCGCAGACTTTTTTTAAAGCATCCAAAATCTGGCTGTCGTAATTTGCCTTGATCACCTGTGGTGCAAGTGAATGAACCGTAATAAGAGAAAAAACATTTCCGTCAAAATCCGCAGGCTCAAGTGCATCCATCCACATCTGAAATGCCGGGGCAGGAACATTTTCTTTTAAATCACTTTTTACTTCACTCCAGAGATTTTTTACTTCCAAAACATCCATACAATAATTTTACTATAAAAATAATTTGTACAACAAAAGAAACTTATTGGGATTTATACAAAAAATTCACGCAATTTATACGAAATTTTATAAATAAATGTTATAAAATCATTTTCTTTCTTTATGTCAAAAAATTCCTGCGTATCAAGTATAGTTCCGTCTTTAAATTTAAAATTTTCAACTCTTTGCTCATCTGAGGCATACCAGTTTATAATTATTAAAGAATTTGTACTGCCCTTGACATTAAACACGAGGTTATCCCCCTTTCGTTTTATGATAAGCTTGTCTTTTGAAAGCCCGCCGCCGAAAATAACCGTATCATTGCCTCCGTCAACACGTATTTTGCCTTTATCATCCCAGGTTGAGCTGTAATCGGAAATTTTGCGGTCCCAATACCATCGCTGCACTTTTAACTTTCCCCATTTTTCATCAAGAATTTTATCTGTTCCAAGTCCGTCATAGATATAAATATCATCTCCCCCGCCGCCTTCAAGTGTATTATAACCTTCAGCACCAATAAGAATATCAGAGCCATCCTCACCATATATTTTATCGTCACCTTTTCCGCCATGAAGAAAATCATCTCCGGCTCCTCCTTTAATCAGGTCATTTCCGTTATTGCCATATATTATATCAGGAGTGTTTGCACCATTTATGCGATCATTTTTTCTCAAACCTTCAATATGAAGGGGAGTTTTTCCATCAGACGCATAATTTTTAAAATCTCTAAATGAAGCCCCTGAATTATAATATGTTATCAAATGAGCACCATAGCCAGCCTGGATTATTGCATCAGCAAACCTTTTTGTATCCAGAGAGTTATCACGCCGCAATCTTTCAAGAATAATATAAGAGGCTAGATAAGAATCAGTATCAGTCATATTTTCTATTATACGTTCATATACTTTATCTCCCGGAACAATTTTGTCTTCCGGATAGTCATATTTTATATCAAACTTTTGTCCAAAATGGGTTTGGACAATAAAATTTACATACAGAATATTTTTTAATATTTCATAAGCCTTTTGCAAATTTTCTGGTTTAATTTGTTCAAGATCAGGAGCATTCTCACGCATAATCTTTTTTAAACAAAGTTTTTGCATGTCAACACCGCTCTTATTATCACCTAGCCACATTGAGATAAGTTTATCAAAATTATCATAAATCCCGTTTGCAGAATCCATGGAAGCCAGTTGTTTTATAAACAATCTTAAATCTTCGTCTCTTGTCGCAGAATACTGCAAATCATAAGTTCTGCCGTAACCGCGCAGCCATGGCAGATCAATTACATTAGCACTGATTGAATAATCTCCCGCAACAACAGTATTATTTATACTGTAACGGTTTTTGATATAGTACAAATTCCTTGTTTTACCGTCCTTATACCTTACAAAAGATTTTCCTGTTATCAGGCTGCCATTATTTTCAATATTAAGAGGCTGCAGCCCTATATTAATTGTTACTATTCCAACATCAGATAACGACTTTAATTCATTATTATCCGTAACCCCGTTTTCATTTGCATCACGCCAAAGTCTTATCTGGCTAAATGCTTTATCGTCACTATTTATTACCTTGTCATTATTGGAATCTAAAAGACTTAATTCACTATCTCCCTGATTGGTTAAAGAACCAAATACCTCCACCTGATTATCTATTTTACCGTTACTATTTTTATCAATTGACAGTATTGCATCATTCCCTTGAACCCAGCCGGTCATCTCCCTAAATCCGTCATTATCAACATCAAAATAGACAGGCTTAGTGTTCAGTTCAATAGTTTGAACACCGTCATTGTTCAAATCCACAACTGTTGAATAAACCCAAAATTCCTGTTCATCAGCATACACAGCAGATAACCCCAAACAAAATATTAAAAGACAAAATAAAAACTTTTTCATAACTTCCCCCTTATATAAATAATTTATATAAAACAACAGCGCAGGAAACAGATAAATTTAATGACTCCACAGAAGACGCCATTTCTATTTTAACTTCTTTTGTTGCAAAATTAATCAATTCATCAGAGAGCCCGTCAGCCTCAGAGCCGAACATTACAAGCAGAGGTTCTTTGGCTTCAAAATTTTGCAAATAATTTTTTGCACGCGGAAGTGTTGCAACACGGTCAAATCCTTCAAAAATTTTCTGCAATTCATTGAAATTCTCAATATAAACAACAGGAATTTTCCACAAATTACCGACTGAAGCTCTAACGCATTTAGGGTTATAAATATCCGCACACTCTTTTCCGTAAAGAACTACAGCATCGGCACCAAATGCGGTCGATGTTCTCAAAATTGTTCCCAAATTTCCCAAATCTTTTATGTTTTCAAGAAGTACAACTTTTTTTGCATTTTTCAAATCAGCAGAGGAATAATTTTTCTTGAAAGCAACGGCAACGGCATCAGGCGGAGTGTCGGTTGTTGAAATCTTTTTCAAAACAGGTTCGGTTGTAATAACAGCTTTATCCCCGAGAAAATCGTATTTTTTCTCGTCTGATACAAATGCATATTCAATTTTAATACCTGCATTAAAAGCTTCCGAAATACATTTATAGCCTTCAAGCAAAAATTTATTTTCTTTGTCGCGGTATTTTTTTTGCTGAAGTTTTACGGTTTCTTTTACAAGATTATTATTTACACTCGTTATTTCCTGCATATTTTATAAAACCTCAAACTCTTTCAGCCATTCTTTTTCCTGACCTGTCAAAAGCGAAAAATCAATCAATTTTTTCTCGTAATTCATATGAACAAAAGAACAAATTTTTCCGTCTTTCATATAACAGGAATTTTCCAATCTTACGCCAAAGTAATTTTCGTTATACAATCCTGGTTCAATTGTAAAACACATGTTATCTTTAATTTCAACTTTTGCCATTTCATTTTTGCTTAAATTCGGCGGATATTCATGAACACTTACGCCTATACCATGCCCGAGTCCGTGATTAAAAACAAATCCTTCTATTTCATTTTCAGAATAAATTTTTCGCGCAAGACTGTCTATTTCATAACCTGTTTTTAAGTTTGAATTAAAAGCATTCAAAAACATTTTTAAAACAGTTGTATAAACACGTCTTTGAAGATCTGAGGGGGTTCCCTTTACAAAAACTCTTGTAATATCAGTTGCAAGCCCCTGCTCATAGTAAGCCCCGCAGTCAATTAAAACCAGACTGCCGTCTTTTAGAATTTCATCTTTTGAACATTTTGAATAATGAGCAAGAGCTGAATTTTTATCTTTTGCAACAATAGATTTAAAACTCAAACTTTTGGCACCGTAACGCTTAAATTCTTTTTCAAGCTGTTCTGCAATATCGAATTCAGAAATATTGTCATTATTTTCAATATAATCGCGTATTGCCCTGACAGCCAAATCCGTACGTCTGAAAGCTTCCTTATAGTGTTCAATTTCATCATCTGTTTTAACAGCTTTCATCCGCTTTATCGGACTGTCCTCAAGAATTTTAACTTTGTCGCCGATTAACGCATAATCATAAGCATTAATTGAGGACTTATCAACGTAAATATTCCCCCGGTAACTCTCCACAAAATCATCTATATCATCCAGCAATCGCGCCCGCCCTGCAATAATTACGGCTTTCCCGCGGATTTTGCTTGAATAATTTTTTGAAAAGTCTCTTAAATTAAAAAGATAAGAGACTTCTTCCAAATCAGTAATTAATACAGCACCGTCAAAGTTTATATCTTTAATTTTCTCTTCAACCGGAGCACCTTCAACCTGCACAATATTTGAACTGTCATATGAAATATGTTTATCCAAAGGATCATTGTCAAAATATTTAAGCTTTAAGCCCTTTTCTTCAAGATATTCAACACGCTTTTGAGAATTTTTTTTAGAAAAAATACCTAAGACTTCACCTTCCGGAATTTTTTTTACAAGTTCATCAAGAAATGTCTGGCCTGTTTGAAGTTTCACTACGTTGACAATTTCATGGTTAACTTCCAAATCAGCCTGAATATGGTAACGCCCGTCAACAAACAAATAAACAGTTTCAGGGGTAATAAGAGCATCCCCGGTTGACCCGGAAAAACCCGTCAAGACATATCGTGAATTCTCCCCCAACGGGGTATATTCTTCCAAATATCTGTTAGATGAATTCACAAGGAGGTAAGAAACCCCATGCGCTTTCATAAATTCACGGACATTATCAACAATATTACTCATCTATAAAACCTGTCAGCTTAATTAAGTGCCAGCCAAATTGCGTTTCTACAGGTTCTGAAACATCTCCAATTTCCTTAAGTGCGAATGCTGCATCTTCAAACGGCTTTACCATAACTCCGCGTTTAAAAAATCCCAAATCGCCGCCATCATGGCCGGAAGGGCAAAGAGAAACTTCAGCTGCGGCTTTTGCAAAATCTTTTCCGCTGTTTATTTCATCACGCAGTTTGTCTGCTTCATCTTTAGTTTTTACCAGTATATGACTTGCTCTGACTTCTTTTCTCATAAAAACTCCTTATTTTTACTACCGTAAAAATAAGTTATCACAAAACAATATTCTTTTCAACAGCATAATAAAGGGATTTATATCGCAGTTTACACTAAATGTATTCAAAAAACAGTCATACTGTCATTCCGAACGTCGGATTGACCTCCGTGTTTCGGAATCTCTATGTTGTTAGACCCTGCGGAAAACCGGACATTTTGC
>CALVEX010000030.1 GCA_944326655.1 Candidatus Gastranaerophilales bacterium
CAAACTCTTGAAACAGTAATTGCTGATGAAAACGTTGATATGATTATTACAATCTATCTTCCGTTCTTAGGCTTGAAAGACATTGATGTTGCTCAGGCTTTAATGGAAATTAAGGCTAAAAATCCTCAAAAACCGATTATCGGCGTATTTATGACCAAGAACGAATTCTTCTCAAAACTTTCTGATATGAATGTTAATATGCCGTTCTTTATGTACGCAGAACAGGCTGCTGACGGATTGAACAGATTAAATCAGCAAAGATTATGGATGGAAAGACCTGAAGGAAAAATTCCATGCTACGATGTTGACAGAACTAAAGTAGAAAAAATTATTAAAAACGCACTTTCAGAAGACCGTGCACAATTAACTACTTTGGAATCAATTGATGTACTTCAGGCATACGGCATCAGAGCTTGCAAATACGGTTTAGCAACAAATGAAGAAGAAGTTGTTGAACTCGGGAACTCAATCGGCTACCCTGTTGTAATGAAAATGACTTCAAAAACAACATCTCACAAAACAGATGTTGGCGGTGTTGTTGTAAACATCAAATCAGAAGAACAATTGAGAAAAGAATACAAGGGACTTCTTGATAGACTTGAAGCAAAGGGATTGCTTGAAGGCTTAGAAGGCGTAATCATTCAGGAAATGGTAAAAGGCAGCCGTGAAATGGTTTGCGGTATTGCAACAGATCCTCAATACGGTCCTATGATGATGTTCGGTTTAGGCGGTGTATTCGTTGAAGTTATGAAAGACGTAACATTCAGAATTGCTCCTTTAACAGATATTGATGCTGAAGAAATGATTAAATCAGTAAAAGCATACAAATTGTTAGAAGGTGCACGAGGCACAAAACCTGCCCAAATCGGCCAAATTCAGGAAACCTTGCTGAGATTGTCACAGCTTGTAAATGATTTCAAATTCATCGATGAATTAGATATTAACCCGTTGTTAATCTCTGAAACTACAGGTGAAGGCATTGCAGTTGACGGCCGTATCAAAGTAAGAATGGAAGAAGCAAAAGAAGCTTTAGGATGTTCTTGCGGATGCACAGCCTGCTCATGCTAAATACAACAAATAAGTAATAGAAAAGGGTAAGATATAAAAATCTTACCCTTTTTTATTATTGTAAAATTTTCTTAAAAAATTAACAAAAAAAATATTTATCAAATATTATAAATATATGGTCTAAATTAAAGGGGTACAATATGAGGGTTTCAGCAATACATTATCAGTCAAAACCTGTTTTTACAGGAGAAAGTTCGACAAAAAATAAAATCAGAAATGCAGCAGGAGCTGCAGCAATCGCGCTTGCAGCGATGTCGCCTTCGGCAGAAGCTGACGCACAGTTTCCGATTTATCCGAATTATACATATGTATCTACCAGGTTAAAAGTTCCGAGAAGTTTTGTATTAGGCGATACAAGCTATCCGATAGCAGATAAAAGCAGGGAAAAAATATTTTCTGAAATAGACAAAAACAATAACGGTGTGCTTTCTGCAAGAGAAGTTGTAAATACGGATATAAAAAACTGGAACAGGAATAATCCTATGCTTGCAACAGCTTCAATGGCAGCACAATGGCAACAACTTTTCAGGCAGGTATCTTACGAATACAACCAGGATAATTCAAATCCAAATACTATAAACCTTGAAGAATATAATGCGATAATGGATGATTATGATGAACAAAATGCAAATACTTTTATTATACCAATAGTACCTTACCCGTATTATATTGCACCGCCTCCTCCGCCGCCTCACCACCATCATCCAAGACATCATCACCACAGACACTAATATTTGACTGTATAATATTGACAAATCGCTAAAAATCATCAATAATAGATATATAATACAGAAATATATTAGGAGTTTTGTTATGGAAAAAGATAGAAAGCTGAGAATTGCCCCCCCCCCGAAAAAGTAGGCTGGGCTTGCTTTTCACAAGATAAAAAGATAGAAAAGTATGAAGCTTCAACGAAACAAACTCTTTCACATCCTAAACGCAAATGCACATTCTCTCTGGCAAAAGGTGTTACGTACGTATTCACTTCAAACAATATTCGTCGTTGTGCCTTTACTTTAGCCGAGGTTCTAATCACCCTAGGCATAATAGGTATAGTAGCTGCGATGACTTTGCCAACTATAATTTCCAAAACTCAAAAAAAAGACCGCGCAGTTAAGCTAAAAAAAGTTTATTCTGTTTTATCACAAGCAATACAACAAACGCTTGTGGAAGATGGTACAACAGAAAACTGGAAATTAGTTGATTATGATTTCCAAGCAACAGAAAGTACCGTAAAAAAAATAATTCCTTACCTGAAAGTAGCACAAAACTGTAAAAATCAAAGAGGTTGCTGGGCTTTTCCATACTATTACCAGAATGGAAATTCTACAAATATAAATACTCCAAATCAATACTCATATTACATAACTCTTGCAGATGGAACCAATATATTTTTTGATATTGTCGGAACTACTAATGCTCAACTTTTTATTTATACAGATATAAACGGGAATAAAAAACCTAATACTTTCGGAGATGATATATTTGCTTTTAAAATCAAAAACAATAAAATTGAACCGTACAGCACTAACCTTGATGCCTGTGACCCTTCAAAAAATAACTCTAACGGAATGTCTTGTGTTTATCGAATTATGCAGGATAATTGGGAAATTAAATACTAAATTAACAGACACTGAAATTTATGATATAATCAATATATGAATTATATTTTTTACTTTCTTATAGTAATTTCAATAATTGCAGGTGCAATAAACGGGAAATTAACAGATGTTGTAAATGCAATTTTGTCAGGCGCAGAACTTTCTGTAAAAGTTGCATTTTCCTTAATCGGAATTATGGCTTTTTGGCTTGGCATGATGAAAATAGCAGAAAAATCAGGGGTCATAGAAATTATTGCTAAAATTATTAAACCGGTAACCAAAAGACTGTTTAATGAAATCCCGGAAGATTCACCTGCCATAGGCGATATCGCAATGAATTTTTCCGCAAACGCTATAGGACTTGCAAATGCAGCAACCCCTATAGGTTTGAAAGCAATGGAAGAGCTGCAAAAGCTAAATAAAGACAAAAAATCAGCCTCAAATGCAATGTGTATGCTTCTTGCAATGAATACTGCCGGATTTCAGCTTATTCCTGCAACCGTTATTGCAGTCTTAATCGGTATTGGTTATAAAAATCCGACAGAAATTATAGCTCCGACACTTCTTGTAACATCAATTACATTCTTAAGTGCCGTTACACTTTCCAAAATATTTGAAAAATTTTGGGAACCGCAAAAGGAGAATGATTAATGTTTCACACTTTTATGAACGTCATATCTCTTTGGGCTCTCCCTGTAATAATTATATTAATTCTTACCGTTGGCTTATTTAAGAAAGTACCGCTTTATGAAACATTCACAGATGGTGCAAAAGACGGTTTTCATGTCGCAGTAAATATAATCCCTTATCTTGTTGCAATAATCGTTGCAATATCAATGTTAAGAGCATCAGGCATAATTGAGATAGCATCTCAAATACTTGCACCTGCCTTAAATTTATTCAACGTACCGGCCGATACAATCCCTGTAATGATTGTAAGATCTCTTTCAGGTTCGGCAGCCTTGGGGGTCTTTTCAGATATTGCTCATACCCTTGGACCTGATGATTATGCAACAAAACTGGCTGCAATAATGGTAGGATCAAGTGAAACAACATTCTACGTTCTTGCTGTATACTTTGGATCAGTAAAAATATCCAAATTAAGATATGCATTAATTGTAGGACTTATTGCAGATTTTATAGGGATTGTTGCAGCAATCTCGGTCTGTAATTTGATGTTCTAAAGTCAGTTTCTACCCAGCTTTGAGTTGAATTTGTAAACTTATGATTTACGATAGCCTTTACAAGCACTGCATAGCTTATATCAATAAAGTTAATCTTATTAATTCTTTCAATAACGTACTCTCTTGTACCACAATTATGACAAAAATGCTTTTCCGGAATAATCTTGCCATTTTTCAAAAAGCCTTTTAGTTTAACACCGCAGCAAGCACATCTTACAAGATACCACTGATTTTCAATCAATTCTCCACAGTCAGGGCAATAAGCATAATCAACATCAGGTCTTATTTTCGTATGTTCACAAGTTTTATTGAATTTAAACAACTCCAAAATAGTCATAC
>CALVEX010000031.1 GCA_944326655.1 Candidatus Gastranaerophilales bacterium
TCTGCAAGTTTTTGAGGATCAATATCATTTAAGCAATAAGCACTTGCGCCAGAACTAAGAGCTGCAATAACTTCTTCACATCTGTCATGGGAAGTCAGAGCAATAATTTTTGAATCAAACATCATCTCTTTACATTTAACCATTGCCTCAATACCGTTCATGCCGGGAAGGCCTAAATCCATAAGAATAACATCTGGTTTGTGTTTTTCAATAAGTTTTAAACCTTCGATTGCATCCTCTGCCTCGGCAACGACATTAATATCGTCATTAGCATTCAAGGCACATCGTAAACCTACACGTGTAAGCTTAAAATCCTCCACAATAATCACACTAATCGGTTTTGTTGTTGTTTCTGCTGTTTTTTGAGCCATATATCTACCCCACTTTCAGTAAATGCATTACGCATTTTATCTAAGTAACCAAGAATTATTTAATAATACCTATAAGTATTAATCCATTACCCGATCGGCTAATTTTATTGTAAAAAATACAATTATTCATAAAATTATATAATTTATTTTTATTATGCTATAATATCAATACTGAATTAATTTATAAGGGGAGTGTGAATATGCTGGAATTTCTTTTCGCAAAAAAGAACAACTTAACAACCGAAAAATCAACAAAACTGAATGAGTTTTATACATGCCTCAGGAAAAAATATCCGTCAGAAAATATTTCCGCAGAAAGAAAAACTGAACTGGAAAAGCTTATAAGTAAATACGGATATCTTCCGTATCCATACATAAAAGCACTTGAAGAAATTTCTTATGAAGAAATTTTATTCGGACTTGAAATAAAATGGAAAGCCAATAAAATATTTGAAAACGGCAGGTTTTCTTTTTCGGATGACAAAATAAGCGTTCTTGCAAGAAATAATGTAAAAAATTCTTCCTGGATACAGAAAGAAGGGCATGACATTAAACTTATAAATCTTGCCGGACTCGGAAACGGCAACAAAACAAAAGAACCCGGGAAATTTATGGACTGGTTAAGACAGCTTTTAATTCTGCCCACAGGTAATCTTCAGAATAATATATTTAACACGACAATTTATCTTATACCTTTCCACCCGAGAGAATTTGGATGTGCATATCTTCCAAAAAGCTCGGAAGTAAGCGAAAATTTACTTGATAAAGAACTTGAAAAAGAAACCGGCATGGATGCTAAAGAGCAGGTAAAAATCTTTATTATGCTTTCACAGCTTGCAGGGCATCCCGTTATTTATGATATTCTTCCGCAGACCGGAAGATTTTCCAAAGCAGTTCTTGCAAATCCGGAAATTGCAAGATGGTTTGACATAAATGCTTTAAACTCTGAGCTGGAGGCAAATATTGACAGGATTGCAAAAAACATGCCGCAATCTTTTGACGATGAAGATGTTGAACTTGTAAAAAATATTTATAAAGATTCACAAAATGGTTCTTGCGGAGATTTTACCTCCCATTACAAAAATATTTATGATACTTTTGACAGCCTTATGACAGAAGCTAAAAAAAATCTTTCTAACAACATGATGAAAAAAGCTTCACAAGAAAAAATTCAAAAACATGCAAGGGAAATTATCGCAAAAGTTCATAATTTTAAACCAAACCAAAAGTTGACAGAAGATGACATAACAAAGCAAATTGATGCTATTCAGGAATTGATAAAAGAAGGACTTTGGCCTGCTCCCGGAGGAGCCTGGTGTTCTGCCGGAACTCCGGTTTATGACAAAATGAGCGAATGCGGAGGATATCCGACATTCAAACATTTTGATTACAAAGGCGAGGATGTAACAAGTTTTGCAAACCTTGACTGCCGGACACCTTATTACTTTTGCTTTTTAGAAAACGGAAGCCTTAACAAACCCGTTATAGATTACTTTGTAAATTATATGCAAAATCTTCAAAAAGAATATAATTTTGACGGATTCAGGGTTGATCATATAGACCACATTGTTGACAAGGTGTCGGAGCATAACGGAAAACCCATAAGCTATCGCGCCCCCAGAACAGTTCTGGGGAAATTAAATAAAACGCTAAAAACAAAAATTCCTTATTTCGGAACCCTTGCCGAATATATGCTCTGGGATGATTATCTGAAAGAATACCATAAAGATATGAACTTTGTCCTTCTTTGGGGCAACGATATCGTATCACAAAATGAAAAAAATCCCGAAAAAATCACTGAAGACAACCAGCATCTTGCAAATTACAACGTAAATTATAAAAAAGGCGAAAAGCTTTCTATATTAAAAACATACAACAACCAGGACGGCGAATTTAGATGTATAAATCAATATCCCGGACAATTAAGCGAAAACGGAGCTTTATATAAATGGTTTAAATATAAATTTCTTCCGGGAGGAAAATTTGCACAACGTCCAATGTTATATGTAGACGGAGATGAAAGTTTTACAAAACGAGGTATAGAAGGTGCTATCGGGGAAGAAGCTTCAATGCCGAGAGAAAATCATCATGAATTTTACAAAAAATTCAATGCGATTGATATATTTGTAAAAAATAATAATATAATCACCGAAGGGGAGGCACAGATTATTGTACAGGATGATGACGGTTTCGCAGCCTGGATAATATCAAAAGCCCCGCTGAAAACAGCATATCTTGTTGTATCAAATTTCAAATATACAACGGAACTTGTGACAATGTTTGATGAGAATAACCGGAGTTATTCCGAAATAATGAATGGTAATGCTGTGTTTGATAAGACGATAAATCTGCCATCTGATTATACAATTCAAAAAGAACATTATATTGACGGATATGAATTTGTTTCGGCTCCTTTTGATAAGGAGACTTCGACCCTTCATTTTGATAAACTCGAGGCGAGCGAATTCAGGGTATATGAGCTTAAAAGAGCTTAATACCTGCCACTTAGTTTGTAAAGTAATCTTTTCGTTTTGTTAAACATAACTTGAAAATAGTTTATTTCAGATATAAAATTAAAGTGTAATATTTACACTAAACAATTTATAAATGGCGGGAAATTATGACAAACCAAAACGAAAAAATCAGAAATATAGCAATTATTGCCCACGTTGACCACGGCAAAACGACTCTGGTTGACTGTCTTTTGCGTCAGGCA
Organism: Candidatus Gastranaerophilales bacterium; assembly: GCA_944326655.1. Taxonomy (GTDB): domain Bacteria; phylum Cyanobacteriota; class Vampirovibrionia; order Gastranaerophilales; family Gastranaerophilaceae; genus Stercorousia. The sequence continues at coordinate 3,088 of CALVEX010000031.1, forward strand.
GGCGCATTCAGGGCAAACCAGCATGTACAGGAAAGAGTTTTAGACAGTAATGACCTTGAAAGAGAACGCGGAATAACAATTCTTTCCAAAAATATATCAATTAACTATAAGGACACTAAAATTAATGTTGTGGACACTCCGGGACACGCAGATTTCGGCGGCGAGGTCGAACGTGTATTAGGGATGGTCGACGGAGCACTTCTTATTGTTGACGCTGCTGAAGGCCCTATGCCACAGACAAGATTTGTTTTATCAAAAGCACTTGAATTAGGTTTAAAAATTATCGTCGTTATAAATAAAATAGACAAGCCGGCAGCAGAACCATTAACAGCTCTGGATAAAGTTTTTGATTTGTTTACAGAATTAACTGACAGAGAAGATTTAATTGATTTCCCGTTCATATTTGCAAGCAGCTTAAACGGTTTCGCGATCAAAGATCTTGATGATGAAAGAAAGGATATGATACCTCTTCTTGACTGCATTTTAGAAAATATTAAACCGCCGAAAGGAGACCCAGAAAAACCGTTCCAATTCAGGGCTACTACCCTTGATTACAACGATTATGTAGGAAGAATTGTAATCGGAAGAATTGAAAACGGAAAAGTAAAATCACAGGAACAGGTTTGTGTAGTTCATGCCGACGGCAGCCAGGAAAAAGGGAAAATTACAAAACTATTCGGATTTCACGATTTAGGGCGTATTGAAATAGAAGAGGCCTTTGCAGGTGATATTGTCGGAATAGCAGGCTTTTCGGATGTTCAAATAGGGGAAAGCATATGCTCGCTTTCAAATCCTATTCCCCTTCCTTTAATTAAAGTTGATGAACCGACTTTACAGATGAATTTTTCAGTCAATGACAGCCCGTTTGCAGGAACTGAAGGGAAATTTGTTACATCAAGGCAGTTGAGAAAAAGACTTTACGATGAACTTGAAAAAAATGTAAGTTTGCGTGTTGAAGACACTGACAGCACTGATGTATTCAGGGTATCAGGTCGAGGCGAACTTCACCTTGGAATTTTAATCGAGACAATGCGTCGTGAAGGATACGAATTTCAAGTTTCTAAGCCGGAAGTTATTTATAAAACAATAGACGGTGTGCAGTGCGAACCTTTTGAAAACCTGGTTGTTGATGTTCCGGAAGGTTATGCCGGAAGCTGTATTGACAGACTTTCAGGCCGAAAAGCCGAAATGAAAGAAATGAACAACCTTAAAGGCAGGACAACAATGGTATTTCATATTCCGGCACGCGGTCTTATCGGTTTCAGAAGCGAATTCATCAGAATGACCCGCGGAGAAGGAATTATGTACCATACATATCTGGAATACAGACCTTACGCAGGTGATATCCCGCGCCAGAGAAACGGGTCAATTATTGCCCACGAACAGGGGGAAGCAATACCTTATGCACTGGCTCAATATGAAGACAGAGGAGTTTTCTTCGTAACCCCGAAAACAAAAGTTTATCGCGGAATGATTATCGGCGAATGCAACAAACCTCAGGATATTGTTGTTAATATCTGCAAGACAAAGAAATTAACAAATATGAGAAGTGCAACGGCTGATGTAATGGTAACTCTTCAGGCACATAAAGAAATGTCACTGGAAGAATGCATGGAATACATCGGGGATGATGAACTCGTTGAAATTACACCGCAAAATGTACGCATAAGAAAAGCTGATTTGAATAAAAAGATATATAACTAATCATTTTTCAATCAGATAATTATAGGAACATCCAGCTCACGCAGATGGAAAAGGCCAAGGATAAACATTACATTTCCCCTCCCTTGAGGGGAAAATTTTATATTTTACCCTCTTCCCTGCGAATTGACCTTCGCGCGGGAGAGAACACTTATATGCTTCCCTCTCCCCTTGCGGGAGAAGGGCAGGGTGAGGGGTGATTTCTTTAGACAATAAGTTAGTTGCAGAAAATTGCTCTCCCTCTCCTTTAAAAACTCTTGTTCAGATGTTTTTAAGTTTAATAAATATTGTGACAGAGGGGGAAAAAGAGGGGTGGGGTGAGGTTGAGATTTTTTTAGACGCTAGGACGTTAGGACGAGAAGTTCGTTTCGGCAGCGTTCCGCTGCAAGAGTTAAACTTGTACTTGTCATTACGAGGAGGGCTTTGCCCGACGTGGTAATCGCATAACCGTTGAATATTTACAATATGCGATTGCGACGCTCGTTTCACTCCCTCGCAATGACATGTAGTATTTTGTGAGCGGCGCTCACCGATAACAGCATACCCTCCTACCTTCTTACCTTCTAATCTTCCATTAATGAGATCCTGAAATAAATTCAGGATGACGGGGAGAATGATGTTCAAGATGACGTAACCGGCCTGCCCTCCTACCTTCCGGGCTTCCTGCCCTCTAAATAAGCACCCCCCCCCCGTCTTCAAACATCTTTTTTAATAAAACCGGTTTGAATGATAGCTTTGCCAAAACGTTTTTCTAAATTAGCAGAACATTTTGTGAGCTTTTCTGGCGTCTCTTCAGGGCTAGCATCTGAAAATAAAGACATTTG
>CALVEX010000032.1 GCA_944326655.1 Candidatus Gastranaerophilales bacterium
GATTTGAATGATGAAGATATTTATGCACATTTTTATATGGGAAATATATTAAAAGAACAGGGAGATAATGAAGGAGCCAGATTAAAATTTCAAAAAGTTCTTGAACTTTCTCCGGATTATAGCTGGGCGTACTTTAATTTAGCGTCTATTGACTATGAGGAAGAACAATTTGACAGTGCAATTGCCAACCTGGAAAAAACACTTGAATTAAATCCGAAAGACATTGAAGCATACAAAATATATGCAAAAATAATGTGTAAACTTCAACAATATGACAATGCCGTTTCCATAATGGAGCAGGCAATGGAAAACTGCGGAGAAAACGGGGATTTATACTACATACTTGCACAAATTTACAAACTTCAGGATTCAAGAGCGGATTACGTAACAAACATGAACCAAGCAATAAAATTAAATTCAACTCTTTCGGTTTCTCCGAAGCTTGTAAAAAAAGAGCTCGACCAATTTTTAAAACAGCCGCCGTCCATTCCGCACAAATCTTAATCACAGGCACACATAACATTTATTAACATGTAATGGATTTTTAACACGGTTTAAAATAAAATATTGTTGTGAAAGGATGATTATGGAACTGATTTTAGACATTTTATACATATATGCTGCGGTATATTCACTCTATTTTTTGGCTCTTGCTGTCAGGAACCTTAATGACAGACCGTTTAAAATTGAGAAAAGATACGCTCAGTATGCCGAAAAAGAAAATCTTGCAGTTGTAATTTATGCAAGAAATAACAAAATTACACTGGAAAATCTCATAAGAGAACTAAAAATGCAGGATTATCCTATCAATAATTTCAGGGTTTTTGTTATTCTTGATAACAGTACTGACGGTTCCGAACAATTATTTGCTAACGAAAGATTTGTAAATTTAATAAATATAAAAGATGTGGGTACGGTAGGAAAAGATCAGGCTGTATCTATGCTTGTTGAAAGATTATCCAAAGACAGCAGCATTGATTCTTATGTATTTTTAGATGCAGACAGAAGTATTCCTGCGAATTTTCTGACAACAGTTAATTCCGCCTTGGTGAATAACAGCGCATTAAGCGGTGAAACCCTTATATTAACGGATAGCTTAGGCCCTGTCGATAAAATAAAAGCAGCTTACCAAAAATACCATATGAACTTTATGAGAAAAGCCCGTTCACTCTTCGGGCTTGCAGCAAGCGCCGACTCCGGTGTTTTCATTATTAAAAAGGCCGTTGTTGACGAAATCGGATGTGTTGATTTTAAAGATATTAATGCAGAATTAAAATACAGCATGCTTCTCTCTAAAATCAAATGCCCGTGTACTTTTAATCCGAATATTCAAACATATGTTGACACTGCCTCATATGAATTCAGGAAACCAAGATTGTCCGCAAGATTGGAATTGTTCAAAAATTGTTTCTCGCAAATTTGGTCAAAAAACTTTATTTTTGCAGAGCACACATTTTCTCTTCTGAATCCGAATATCTGGATGATTTTACTTATCTATGCCGCCGTTATGAAACATTCTTACAGATATTATTTCTTTGTAGATTTCAGAATAGTTCTGCTGACATTCTTAATTTTAGTGGCAGGTTTTGGTATAAGTCTGATTAATTCAAAATTGAGATTTAAAGAAATTTTACTGTTGTGTTTATACCCTGTATATTCGCTTTGTCATATAATCAAAAATCTGCCGCCTATAAGAGGTATAAGAAATAAAGTTATGCAGATAGAAGAATCCGCGGAAGGCACCCAAAAGCTTACGGTTGAGGCATTTGTTATGAATACTGCGGGAAGGGAGCTTCCGTGTAAACTTGAATTTATTTCTGATTCGGGACTTTCAAAGATTAAATTCATGTATAAAAAAAGAAAATTTGTAACCGGAAGACATTTAAGAATGATTGATGCTCTCCAGGAATTAAGGCAAAAACTTAACGATTACGGATTTGTCTTAAAAATATGCAGCTGCTGTAAATATTTCACATCAAATGTTGACGGTTCGACAAACATGTTAAAGGGTTTCTGCCACAGTGATTACCCGAGTCCCTCTCTAACGGCACAAAAGGCAACTTTAATATGGAATTCCTGTACTGATTTTGAGCCGGCGCCTTTCAATAATTTGATTGATGAAATGGTTAATGAACAAGAGACTCAGGAATAATTTCAGACAGCATATAAAAAGACCCGCAAACTATTTTTAAATAGTCTTTTGGTAAGTTATCAAGAGATTTAAAGATTTTTGACGGGTATTGACAGGCAGCCTGTAATTCCTCAGTTGTACATGAATTTTTATTATTAAAATGATAGAAATATATTTCATCTCCTTTTTCAAATAAAATTTCCATCATTTTTTTGTAATCCTTATTTCTCAAACAGCCAAATACAAAACAGCGTTTCCTATCCGGGAAATAAAAATCAAGACTTTCTCTAAGCGCCATAACTCCATTAGGATTGTGCGAACCGTCAACAATTAAATCATCACGACAAAGTTGAAAACGGCAAGGATGCTTAACCTCTTTTAAGGCTGACTGAATAGTTTCCTCGGATATTTGAGGGAATAAATAACGAACAGCAGCAAGCGCAAGAGACAAATTTTCCTGCAGGCATGCACCTTTTAGAGAAAGATTTGCGGTATCTTCCAAAGGAGTAACAAGAACAAAAAGAGAATTGCATTCATCTGCCTTGTCCTTTATCTCCTCATAACCTTCACAACAAAAAACAGGACACCCGGGTTTTATAATACCTGCTTTTTCAAAAGCTATTTTTGACTTTGTATTTCCAAGCCGTTCCGTGTGATCCAGATCAATATGGGTAATTATTGCACACAAATTCCTTTTTATAACATTTGTAGCATCAAAACGCCCGCCAAGCCCTGTTTCAAGAACAACAACATCAACATCATTATCTGAAAAATATTTAAACATTACAGCTGTTAATATTTCAAACTCAGTAAGGTGGATATCATTTTTATCTGCAAGCTTACAGATTTCAAAAACATATCTGGCAAAATCATCCTTAGAAATATCTACAGACAACGGAGAAAATATTTTTATTCTTTCCGTATATTCAAAAATATGGGGACTTGTGTACAAGCCTGTTTTTAATCCTGATTTACCCAAAATAGTAGCCAGAATTGAACAAACAGAGCCTTTACCGTTTGTACCTGCTACATGAATACATTTCAGTTTGTCCTGAGGATTACCCAGTAAATCCAAAATTTTTGCAATACGGTCTAACCCTAAATTTATATAAAATTTACCCTGCGAAGTTAATAAATTTAAGGCATTATCATAATTACTTATCATTTACTATGCCTTTCAGCTGTTTTACAATCAAATCTGTTCCGTCAAATTTCGCGAGAGATAATGCATTTTTTTGTAATTCTTTAAGCTTTGCCCTATCTTCAATTAAAGATTTTAAGGTTTCCAAAAGTTTATTTGCCGTGAGTTCATCATCTTCAATATAAAGTCCAGCATTTTTTTCTACCATATATTTTGCATTTTTACGCTGATGATCAGCAGCCGCATAAGGGTAAGGCACAAATACGGGAGCAATTCCTGAGGCGCAAATTTCCGAAATACTAAGAGACCCTGCTCTTGATAAAGCAATATCAGAAGCTTTTAAAACAATAACCATATCGTCAAAGTAAGGTTTTAAGAGAATATTTTTATCGGCATCATACTCAGGATAAATTTTTATTAACTGCTCTATTACATAGTCAAAATTCTTTTTACCAGTTTGAAATATTATCTGTAAATTATACTCTTTTGAAAGTTGTTTTAGAATATCAACTGAAGCATCATTAATTGATCTTGCTCCCTGTGAACCGCCCATTATACATAATGTAAGTTTTTCATCAAGCCCGAGACGTTTTCTGGCTTCGCTTTTTGAAAGAGTTTTAAACTCAGCCCTTATCGGATTTCCGTTTACATAGCAATTTTTATTGTTTACATAATCCTTTGCACATTCAAAAGCCAATGAAACACAGGCAGCATAAGGGGCAATTTTTCGTGTAACAAGACCGGGTTTTGCATCACAATCATGCATCATGTAAGGAACTTTCATTAACTTTGCAGCTAGAAGTGCAGGGGCAGAAACATATCCTCCTGTTCCAAATACCGCATCGGGTTTATATTTAAAAATATAATAGCAGCACTTTAAAACAGCCGCCCCAAGCTGAAACGACCACTTTATTAAATCAAGGCCAAATGTCCGCGGCATTCCATGGACATTCACAGGCAGAAATTTATATCCTTTCTGTTTAACAATATCAAATTCAAGATTTTTAGGATTTCCGACATAAAAAACTTCATCATCTTTCAGAGCATCCGCTACAGCTATTGCCGGATAAATATGACCGCCCGTTCCTCCGCCAGTTATAAAAAATCTTTTCATCAATATCTGTTCCTTATCTTTTTAATTCGTTTTTTAGAAATATTTAAAAGTATGCCAACCATTATAAGCGAAACAATAAGAGAAGAACCGCCGTAACTTATAAAAGGTAGCGGAACACCTGTTGTCGGCAAAAACGAACTTGCTACACTCATATTCATAAATGCCTGAAATACAATTGAAAAAGTTATTCCGACAGCAAGAAGTTTACCGTACATATCGGGACACCTTGCCGCAATCAAAAATCCACGCTGCATGAATGTAAAGAATAATCCGATAACAAGAACGCAGCCAACAAACCCGAGTTCCTCGGCAATAATTGCAAAAATAAAGTCAGTATGGCATTCAGGAAGATACGAAAGCTTCTGAATAGAACCGCCGTAGCCAACCCCGCT
>CALVEX010000033.1 GCA_944326655.1 Candidatus Gastranaerophilales bacterium
AAACCATTTTTGCAATACCACATTTTTCAGTCAATATTTATTTCGCTGGCTTTTGCAGTACTTTCAATTTTTATAAGCTGGCTATCAAATTTATTGAGTATTGTACCGTTTATCAACAAAATAGTAGCTCAAATTACATTTTTGCTGAATATGCCGCTTATTTTTGATTATTCACTGATACAGACTGTAATATATATTTTACTGATATATCTTGCGGTTACTGCTTTTGCGGGGAAATTCAGCTATATCCCCTGGATTTCCGATATAATTGACCAAAATGTTTCAAGATAAATAAAAACCCCGCAAAAGATGCAGGGAGCATGTGCAATAATGAAAAGATTATGAATTATGAATCTTGTATTTATGAGTCTTTGTCAGATATAGTTTCTTGATTTTCTTTTAAAGAAAGCACAACCGCATTTGATAGCGGTATGCCGCCTGTAACCTGAGGTTTATTTACGACTTTTCCGTTAACATACATAACTGTCGAGCCGCCGCCGTCAAGATTTATCGCGCCGACACATCCGATTGACTGCATAAAGTTTGCGAGCTCCATCAACGTCATGCCGATTGAACTTCCTTCACGGCCGTCAACAGCAACAAGAATAATATTATTATCAGCCGTATAACCTATAGCACTTCTAGGATTACGTCCGCCTATTGACTGAAGTTTTTGTGCAGTCATATCAACGTAAACTTTACCGTCTTTTACAAGGTAAGGCCCGCCGCTTATTATATGTTTAACCCCTTTCCACTCCGGAATTGTGTTAACAGATAATTTTACATCTTTTTTATCAAGCAGAGCATAAAGAACACTCTTCGGACCAGAAATTACATATCCGTTTTGAGGAATTTCAAGGGCATTAGCGGAAGCCTTAACGATTGTATCATCAACAACCTGAAGCCCTGCGCCGTATTTGGGCGCAGCAGGTGAATATTTTCCCCATTCAGGGGTATATACAAGAACATGCGTCGAAAGCATTCTCGGCTGATTTATATTATCAACCTTAATTGTTTTACCGCTGCCTTTTATTGATGCATTTAACTGAACCCTTGCTACATCAAATCCGTCATCGAAAATGCCCATTGCAACTCTGTCATAAACAGGTCCTGTATAAAGTTTTTCATTAATCATCAAAGTTCCCAAAGGAACACCGGTTTGCGGCTTAAAATATGTTCCGTTTAAAGCTACAAGAGCATTATTACTTTTAGCAATAGAACTAATTGTTTTTCTGCTTTTCAAAGTAGAAGATGATGAAAGCACCGGAGTAAGTTCCAAATTATCAGCCAGTTTTAAATCAACTTCGACAACGTTAACTCTGACCGGCCTGCCGCTATAGTATTTTGTGAGTCTAATATGCTTCACACCTTCTGCTACATCGGTGATAACAGCCTTTGGATATTTTGTTTTAATCATTTCATCAAAATTCTTTTTACGAACTTCAGGAGAAATTTCATTTAGAATTTTTTGCTTAAAATTAGTTGTATCAAAGCCAGGTGTTGTTACCTTTGCAACTTTTACTCCCGTCGCATGAATTGGTAACAGCGCCTGGCACAAAACTAGTACCCCTATTACAGATATATTAACAGCAGCCTCTGTTAATCTTCTCAGCTCATAATTTTCAGCATAAAACAGCGTATCCATAATGTCACCTCTTAGGTTAAGTAACCGGATACCTTTTTTATTTGTGAGTGGGGTGGGGAATAACACTCAGAGAAGGACTATTTTACTGTTTAGAGACGTTTTTTCTTTTTCTTCAACTGTGTGACGTCCCTAATGAGGAACGTCCCTCTACTACTATTGTAACATATTTTAATAAAAAGCTCAATACCTTGCAGGCCAATACATACAAAGAATTTACAAAACTAAATAAGGTACAATTTACACTTCTAGTCTAAATACAAATTAATTATTTTTGCTGCTTCTTCCTGAGTGTAGTCAGTGTCAATCGGCTTTATTTCATTTTTTTTCAGAGTTCGCTTTAAATCAAAGTCTAAATAAGAACGCCCTTTAAAATCTCCATTGCTTAAAGTTAATCTTGCTTTTTTGCCAAATTTCTTTTCTTGTATAAATAAATTTACTTCGCCTTTCTTAGCGCCATATATACCAAGAGAACGGCCGGACCTCAATCTGTCTTCGCAGAGTTTCATAAACACTTTATTCACAACTTCTTCAGTAATCTTTTTGGCAGGGTTAGCACTAAAAGAAACAGTATCACAAGCCAATCCTGCATTAAAATTATATTTGTTATTTTTTGAATTTAAATTATTAGATTTGTTTTGAACAAACAAATTCGAAACTAAAGGGGTATTTGTAATTTTTGAAATCATAGTTCTTAATCCTTATATTATTGAATACAAGGAATATTTAACTTCAAACAACAATTAAAGTCAAACTAATCAATGTTTACAGGTTCTCTTAGTATTTTTTCTATAGCTTCTCTTGCAGTGAAAACAAGAGCTTCCGGAACATTAGCTATAGTTGTGAACTGTCTTAAAACATCCACAACTCTTTTGAAAGAACGAACAATATCGCCTTCCCCCATATCAATTTGTTCGGTTATTGTTTCCCATTCGGCACCTTCAACCCAGAGTTCGATTAACGGGCTAAAATACGGATTAATATACATTGGAGAATCCACAAGATATTTATTTTGAACTTTTTCAACTTTTCTTCTTATATTTCTTATTAAGTTTAAAGTTTTTCTTACCGGCTCAGACAGCGGAAGATACGGAATATCAATACGTAAGTCTTCGGTGGTTATCGCGCAAACAACGGAAGCCAGCTGCGCAGGAGTTAGATTTTCAAGAACATGAGAAAAAATAATTTCCGCAATAAACAATTCATTTTCCGATCTTATTTGAGAAGTAGTAACACCGCGTTCTGTCGGGTAATCATCCAGGATATAGCCCATGTCTATTAAAACGCTTCTGTGAGCAAGAAATTTGTTCCAGAAAATATCACGCTGACGCTCAATTTCTTTATCAAGTTTTTTCAGGCGTACAGAAAAACGTGAAAGCACTTCGACATTTTTTGAATGTTTTTTATAAAGCTTGCAATTATCGCAGGGATAATTGTGCATTTTTGCAAGCAGCGCTTTTGTTTCTTTTCCGAACTTAACAGCCTCTGGCGGAAGCGGCCTGTTTTTAGCTCTTTCCTGCTTGCAGATTTTTTTGTATGTCTGTCTGTTTTGAACATAAATATGCCGGACTTTGTCATATTCGTATAACTCATTATCAGACAATTTTGAAGGACAAATAAACTCACGGGAAGCGATTTCACCATGAAGCTGCTCTTTTGCTTTTAAAAGCGGCTGCAAACGCGAACCTGCCGAAAAATATCCAAAACTTTTTAAAATAAGCTCTTTTGCTTCATCAAGGCTGAATCTTTGAAGCAAATTTAAAACCATAGAATAAGAAGGCGAAAATCTGCTTTCCAAAGGATTAGCATCGCTCAGAACAAGTTCTGCTACCTCTTCAGGTGTCTGAAACTGTGTTCCTACAATAACAACATATCCGACTTCATCCATCCCGCGTCTTCCCGCACGGCCTGACATCTGCAAAAATTCACTTGCAGTAAGCATTCTGTGTCCGCTGTCCGTACGTTTGCTTGTAGAACTTATAACAGTAGTACGTGCAGGCATATTGATACCTGCCGCGAGCGTTTCTGTTGCAAAAACAACTTTTATCAAGCCTTTTTGAAAAAGTTTTTCAACAAGATTTTTCCATCCTGGTAATAATCCCGCATGGTGTGAAGCGACTCCCTGATACAAATATTCAAGGTGCTTGTTGTTGTAAAGATGCGGATTTTCTGCAATATATTCATCTACAAACTGTTTTATTTGAGCCTGCTCGCCTTTTGTTACAAGCTCTAGGGAGGAACATTTTTCCATCTGTTCATCGCATTTTTTTCTTGAAAATGTAAAATATATTGCAGGCAGCATATCATTTTGTTTTAAATTATTCACAATATCCTTTACCGGAGAATGTTTATTTTGCAATTTTTTACCAAACAAACGTTTTTCAGGGCGTATTTTTTTATTCAGCTGTCCGCTTGGAGTTAAAAGCGGCAGCAGCTTTGCCGGCTGCGAACTGTCAAAATAATAAAATCTTAATGGCACAGGGCGGAAATCTGTGTCTACAAGTTCTGTTCTTGAATGAACTGTATTTATCCAGTCTGTAAGTTCATCAGCATTTGCAACTGTTGCAGAAAGTGCTATAATCTGAACATTTGTGGGACAATAAATAATACTTTCTTCCCAAACAGTACCGCGCTGCTCATCATTCATATAATGAACTTCATCAAGTACAACATATTTAACATCTTTCATATTATCCGCAACCGCGCCGAAATTAGTGCCGTACAGCATGTTACGAAAAACTTCCGTTGTCATAACAACAATTTGAGCATTTCTGTTAATTGAAGTATCGCCAGTCAAAAGCCCAACTTTATCAGTTCCATATTTTTCGCCAAAATCATAATATTTTTGATTAGACAATGCTTTCAGAGGAGTTGTATAAAATATCCTTTTGTTTTCCTCAAGCGCCCTGTGTATTGCATGCTGAGCAATAACTGTTTTACCGGCGCCTGTAGGTGCACACACGACAACACTTTTGTCTTCATCAATAAAATTACATGCTTGTTTTTGAAAATCATCCAGCTCAAACGGGAATTCGTACATGACATCTCCTTAACTTTATTATGACAGAAATATTAATATTTGTAAAATTAATTAACATAAATAAGCAAATATTTTTTTTAGTTTTATTTTTATATATGTAGCTAAAGGTGACTGAAACTGCAAGTAAACTATTATATAAATCTTCAATACACATTTTCATTCTTTCATTTTAG